>JBCCZH010000038.1:0-14049 GCA_039188075.1 Pseudomonadota bacterium | reverse complement strand
GCCCCGGCGAAGGGTCCCATCGGCGTGAACAAGGCCGCGAAAATTAACAGGATCGCAATCGCCACTTCGCCGCGGAAGATCCACACGGTCTGGCGCGTGATCAGGACTTCCTTGTCCGACAGGCCAATCGAGTCAGCCTTGCGCACCGCATGCGCGTACATGAAGCTGAGCAGCGTATAGATCACTGCGAACCCACCGCCAAAGATGGCCATACTGCGGGCGGAATTGCGCAAATCCATTTCGGTTTCCAGCAATTGCGAATAATCTCCCATGGCCGAGCCGACCACGTACCAAAAAAAGCTGTCAAAGATGAAACGGAGCGGATAGGCGGTGAACAGCACCATCAATAAGAGCGCCGAATTGAGCAGGACAATCGTATTGTCGGCCAGGGCATAGCGTCTGAAGAAGACAAAATGCGCGTTCCACATCATGAACAGAATAATGAAACTGGCTGTGACCGGGATGATCGAGACCAGGAAATGGACGAGCTCTGAAAAGGTCTGCGGCGGCGGCCCGCCAAACAGCATCATACCGAGCGCCAGGGCGAACACGATATCTGATAGGTTCTCGATTCGCGTGACACTTTGGCCGCGCCATTCAAAGTCTGGATCATGATCCAGGTGTTTGGCGATCTCGTTGCGCATAGCGGCTCCCCTCTGACAGAAGTTTAGACCAAATTCGCCCAAGAGAAAGCGTCGAAGCTGGGTTCGATTTATCTGGCTTGGCTTCGCCAAAATATTATGTAATTAAGTTACACATCATCACTAGCATTGAGATCCCTTAAAACCATAGTGGGAGGATTGAAATGAAGCGGTCAATTAGATGGCTGAGTCTTATGCTTGTCTCTGCCTGCGCCACACAAATCGAGCCGGTATCCCTTCCAGGATTTTCGGAGTTTGAGGCTTTAAGGCGCGCTGAGATGATTGAACGAGTCCGCACGTTTGTCGAAATTGCCGCGCGCGATGATGCTTGGGACGTTTCGGTCCGATCACAAGATGCCGCGTCCGCGGGACGGGAAGATCTTCACCTCAAAATCAATCGACCGCATTACCAGCCCGACCGACACGTGTGCCAGGCAGGAGAGTCCGGTTCCGCTCTGGACGAGATCGTCACGCGTGCGGACTCCCATTCCTTGATCATCATCAATGAACACCATGCCGAGCCGCGCCATCGTATCTTTATCAGTGAGTTAGCCGCGCGGTTGCGTCGGAAAGGATTCACGCACTATGCAGCGGAGGCGTTTGCGTCGACTGGGATTGAAGGAACGGGGTATCCGCAAACAGGTGATGGATACTATACGAGCGAACCCATGATGGCGCGCTCAGTCTATCGTCTGCGTCAACTCGGATATGAGCTCGTTGCGTATGAAGCCCGCCAGGACCAGTTCGATCCTTTTGAGAAAGACGCCGAGAAACAAATTAGGGACAGAGAAGAAGCACAGGCGCTGAACTTGATGGAGGCGGTACTTGGAAAAGCGCCAGACACCAAGATTCTGGTCCATGTTGGCCACGGTCATGCGGCAGAGTTCACACCGTCATATCCCGGCGCTATTCCATGGATGGCCGCACGGTTGAAGGAGAAGTCAGGCATCGACCCGTTGACGATTGATCTCACAATGTGTCGCAGCGAGGGTGATGCTCCAATATTCAGCATACAAGCGATCACGCCTGATGGAATGCCGATCGGCAAGGCCACCGACTATCTGGTCGGGTTTCCGGCCAAGACCTTTGAGCGCGGGCGCCCCGCTTATCGCCGCGTGCTTGGTGACCGATTTGTTGAAGTGCCAGGCTCGCTGCAATCGCAAATCGGACCAATTATGATCGAAGCACGTCCGTTGGGCGCGAGCCTCGAACAGTCGCCGATCGAGCGGCTCGTATTGTTGCCGGGGGACGATATCCCGCTGCTACTGCCACAAGGGGAATGGTCCTTGGTTCGCATTGACGAGACGGGCGCTGTGACGGCGCGCGCTGAGGTTTTAGTCGAGTAAAATGGACCGTAAATGAAAGAGCCCGCACGTTCGTGCGGGCTCTTTAGTTGGTTAATGGTGGTGCCTACAACGCGTCAGTGAGTTCCGGCACGGCATTAAACAAATCTGCGACCAGGCCATAATCAGCGACCTGGAAGATGGGGGCTTCCTCGTCCTTGTTGATGGCGACAATGACCTTGGAGTCTTTCATCCCGGCCAGGTGCTGAATCGCGCCGGAAATACCGACCGCGATATAAAGCTCTGGCGCAACGATCTTGCCGGTCTGGCCGACTTGATAATCGTTCGGGGCATAGCCCGCATCAACGGCAGCGCGAGACGCGCCAACGGCGGCGCCAAGCTTGTCCGCCAGCGGGTTCATCAGACGCTCAAACTCTTCGGCAGAGCCGAGCGCACGGCCACCGGAAACGATCCGCTTGGCTGCGGTCAGTTCTGGACGATCGCTCGCGACGATCTCTTCAGAAACGAAAGTCGACTTGAACGGGCCGCCTGGGGCGTCAACAGTCTCAACCGCAGCCGAGCCACCAGAGCCTGCTGCGTCAAACGCTGTGCCGCGAACGGTGACGACTTTCTTGGCGTCAGACGAAGTCACGGTCATGATCGCGTTACCAGCATAGATCGGACGCACGAAAGTATCCTGACCTTCAATGCCGATAATGTCCGACAGCTGCATCACATCCAGTTTGGCCGCGATGCGCGGTGTCACGTTCTTGCCCATTGTGGTGGCGGGCGCGAAGACCGCGTCATAGCCGGACATCATGGGAACGATCAGCGCTTCCATGGCTTCTGCCAGTTGCTTTTCGTAAGCATCGCCGTCGGCATGGAGAACCTTGCGGACGCCATCAATGCCAGCCGCAGCTGCGGCGACATCGCCAGCGCCTTTACCGGCCACGAGCACATCCACGTCACCGCCAAAGGTCTTGGCCGCGGTGACGGTTTTTGCGGTCGCGTCGCTCAGGGACGCATTGTCATGATCTGCAATTACTAGAACAGCCATTATACAGCTCCCGCAGTTTTGAGTTTCTCAACCAGAGTGGCGACGTCTTCAACTTTCTCGCCTGCCTCACGCACCGGTGGCTCGGTGACTTTGACCACGGTCAGACGCGGTGAAATGTCGACGCCATAATCGCCTGGCTCTTTCATATCGATCGGCTTTTTCTTGGCCTTCATGATGTTTGGCAGAGACGCGTATCGCGGCTCGTTCAAACGCAGATCAGTGGTGACAATAGCCGGGCCATCCAGGGCAACGGTTTGCAGGCCCCCATCCACCTCGCGGGTGACATTGACCTTGCCGCCTTCGGCTGTGACCTCAGAGGCAAATGTGCCTTGCGGCCAGTCGAGCAGGGCAGCGAGCATCTGACCGGTCTGGTTGCTGTCATCATCGATCGCCTGCTTGCCGAGAATGACCAGATCCGGGCTTTCTTTACCGACTACCTTGGCCAGCAATTTGGCCACGCCGAGCGGCTCAACATCATCATCGGTCTTGATCAGGATGCCGCGATCCGCGCCCATGGCAAGGGCGGTCCGGATGGTCTCTTGTGCCTGTTGTGGCCCAACAGATATGGCGACAACTTCCGTCGCTGTGCCGGCTTCTTTCATCCGCACAGCTTCTTCGACGGAAATCTCGTCGAAAGGGTTCATGGACATTTTGACATTGGCCAGATCGACACCTGTCTGGTCCGATTTGACACGGACTTTGACATTGTAATCGATGACCCTTTTGACAGGCACTAGGACCTTCATCGGCGACTCCCGAAAGTTCTGGTTTGATAATGCCTCGCAGGTAGCAGGACCGTCAGGAAACACAAGGCTTACCTTGACGTTAGCGTCAGTTTGGCGCGGAAATTTGAAATCCGTTTCTAAGCTGGGTGGGTCCCAATTAACTGAGTTTCTGGTCGAAAACGGCATCCGTGCGGTGGTCACCATAGATTACCCAGATTGCCAGGGCGATGGCGGACAGCCCGGCGACCAGGGCCACCGACCAGAACAGACCGGAAATGATCGGGGTCGCATCCAGCAGGCCAAGCCTGCTCAGAATGTTATACCAGTCATGGCCGATCATCTTTTCCTCGATTGTGCGGGGCGACCCGAGAAGATCCAGTTCCAGCTTTTGCGCATCACCCGCATATTTGGCGACGTTGAACACGGCGACTGACATCCAACCGAGGCTCAGGGCCCCCAGACGTTTGCAATTTCGACGAACAAACCAGACGGTCAGCCCGGCCGGCACCCCCACTTCGAACAGCGTTCCTCCAAAGGCATGGATCAATTCTCCAGCCCAGGAGGTGAAGAAATGCCCGCCTTCATGGATAATCAGGCCGAACGCATTGATCATCCAGGCCGGGAAAGCCAGCAAACCGGACTCCAGGCTTAAATTCCCCGCGAGTATGATGATCAGAAACGCGGGCAGCGCGCTCTGTAGGATTACAGGCATCCGCGCCAGGCTGGACTCATATTTCCGAACATCCGGCTTCTGATTGTAGAGGCCGATCGCGAAAATCAGCATAATGAGGGCACATGCGGTGTGCACCAGACCCAAACCGATCATGATCTATCCTCAATCAATCTTCGGTCCCCATTCAGGGCTGTAAGGCGGACTAATCTCGAAACCCTTGTTCCAATGGATCAAATTCGTTGGAAAACGTTGGGCACGGTCAGATGGCAGGGAAAGCCGTCGCCAGCGGCAGGTCTGATGGCCCAATGGCCAGAACCTGAAACCGCGTGCCCATTTCAGCCGGATCGACCAGCTTTCGCACGCGCGCATAGATCTCGTCTGCTTGGTCCGGGTGCTGTTTTGCCAGTTGATTGAGGCGCGCTTCGGCTCCGAGTTTGAGCAGGAATTCGCTCTGTGAGATCGGTCCATCAACACGCAATCCCAGAGCCGTGGCGAGCTGCCCAAGCCGATGGAAGTCAACATCGCAGGTCAGGTCGCTTTTCCCCGGTTCTGCAAGCGGGTCGATTTGCTCACCCTTCGAATAGGATCGAAGCGTGTCTTCCGGGCTTGCATCGGCGGGACCATAATCGATGAATAAGGCACGCCCCGCTGTCATCTTGAGCAGGTGCTTCAAGGTTTCCGTCAGCGTCTTCAAGCCAGGTTGAATTTCGAGACTGGTTTGAGGTCCCGACGGGCTGATCTCATCTGGCAAGGCGCTTGAGTTGAGGCCAAACTGAAGGGCGCCGTCCGCGTCGAGCCCGATGACGCGTTCGTGCCAGGCCTCGCCGACTTTGACGAATTGCTGGACGGGCAGGCAATCGAGCCACTCATTCGCAATCAACAGGAAGGGGCGATCCGTCGGCACCGCGTCGAGATCAGCCAGAAACTGGATGTCGGATGCTGCGAACAATTCGGTCAGTCGCGATGTCAAGATCGGGCTGGCTTCGACGAAACAGAGATCCGCCGCGGCCCGAAAGCCTGGCACGCGCGTGGTTGCACGCAGCGCATCCGCCATCAGCGTGCCGCGCCCAGGCCCGATCTCGATCAGGGAGAATTGCTCCGGCGCGCCTATTTGCTGCCATTCATGCGCGGCCCAGAGTCCGATCAGTTCGCCGAAGATCTGGCTGGTTTCCGGCGCGGTGATGAAGTCTTCGCCAAGGCCCGGACGGGTCGCGTAATAGCCGTGGCGGCGATCATGTAGGCAGAGGTCCATATAGGATGCGACCGAGATCGGCCCGCTGGCGCGGATCATGGCGGTGAGGCGGTCTTTTAGATCGCTCACGCTTGTGCAGTGACGCTCGGCTTCTTCAGAGCGTTCCAGACCAGGAATGCGCCGCCAATCCACATTGGCAAAGACAAGATCTGACCCATGGTGATCCAGTCGGGCAAAAATCTCACAAACTCGTCCGGCTGTCTGAACTGCTCGGCGAGCGTTCGTCCGAATGCGTAGAACAAAAGGAACAAGCCTGCGATCAGACCTGGGCGCTGAAGCGCCTTGAAACGCCAAACCAACACGGTCAGGATGATCGCTGGGATCAGCCCTTCCAAGACAGCTTCGTAAAGCTGACTCGGATAGCGCGCGACTTCTGTAGGACAGGGATTTGAGACTGGATTTTTGTCGCTGCAATACACCCAACTTCCTGCATTCCAGTCATAAGCGGGTGGAGTCGAGCCAGGAATTCGGCCTTGCGGGAAAATCATCCCCCAAGTGCTGCCTTCGGGCACTGGTCGTCCATACAGTTCCGCATTGATGAAATTGGCGTATCGTCCAAGGAAAAGACCAATTGGTGTGACCACACCGGCAATGTCGCCAATTGACAGCAATGGTACGTTGCGTTGACGCGCAACCAGCCAGATGGCGACGGCTACGCCGATCAAACCCCCATGAAAACTCATGCCGCCTTCCCAGATGCGAAGCAGCCTCAGCGGATCTGCCCAGGTCTCATTCCATTCATTCGGCAACTGATAGAAGAATATGTACCCCAAACGCCCGCCCAGGATCACGCCAAGGGTCACGTAGAATAGAAGGTCATCAATATCATCCCGGGTGGCCGGGCTCGTACCGCCCCAGAGCGGCGGGCGGGCGACCATGGCCAGGGCCAGCCGCCAGCCGATCAGCAGGCCGCCAATATAGGCCAGCGCATACCAGCGGATTGGAAACTTGCCGAGGCCGAGGAAACCGAGGTCAATCTGAAACAAAGCCGGTGACATTTCCGGGAAACTCATGGCGGCCTGTTGTGCAGTGATAGCGATCAGACTCATGCGGCGGTCTTTCCTGTCGGCATAATCATCCCCATCTGCTAGGCACAAATGGTTTCAGGTTCAAGACGCGCAAAGGAGTCCGTCACATGTCGACCAAAAGCCCAATGCTGGATGATATCGCCGGACTGATGACCGGCGCGATGGGGGCCGCCCGCGCCGCAGGCGAGGAAATGAAGACGGCAGGCCAGTCGCGCATCCGCGCCATGATTGCGGATATGGACCTGGCCAGCCGCGAGGAAATCGAAGCGCTGAAGGCGATTGCTGTCCAGGCGCTGGAGCGCGTCGAAGCGCTTGAGAAACGCCTGGACGCGCTCGAGAAATAGGCCTGTCCACTGCTTTTTAACCAAGACTCTTGCGCGATGAGTCGGGCATGAGTAGCTTCACCCCAAGGCAAGAATGCCTGACTGATTCGGAAGGGGGAACCTATGAGCCTGTCCGTAGAACATTCGCAAACCATCGACATTGACGCCCTTGAGCTGGTTGAAAGCTGCCTGACAGAAGCAGGTTGGGATTTTCAGCGCGATGAGGATGATGCCACGATTCAATGCATTGCCGGATCCAAATGGGGCGACATGGGCGGCATGTTTGCCAGCCGGTCGGAACCCCCGGCCGTGCACTTTTCCATCACACTCGACGTGAAGCCAACCGAGGCACGGCGTCAGGCGATTTCCGAACTCGTGATGATGGCGAATGAGCGACTCTGGCTCGGACATTTTGATTACTGGGCTGATGAAGGCGTGATCATCTATCGCCATGCGCTGCCCATGCTCGATCGGGTCGAACCAGATGCTGGCGAAATTCGCGCTGTCATGGCCGCTGGCCTTGATGCCGTGAACATGTTTGTTCCGGCCTTCAATTTTGCCATCTGGGCCGGCAAGTCGCCGCGCGAGGCCCTTGAAGCCGCGCTGTTTGAAACGGCTGGCGAAGCCTAGACCGGATGCCATCGCCGTTGGCGAAACTGAAACGCCGCTTGTCCGGCTATTGGAAAATGGAAGCCGGCAATGTGGTGATATTGCCGGTTTTTCTGTTTTTTGTGGCCAAGATGAATCTGAGCTGGGTATCGATTGCCGGGATTGTGCCGATGATGCTCTTGCTGGTCATTGGCGCCGTATATTGGCGCGCGAAGCTGAAACAACTTGAATCCCGATCCTATCCTTTTTACGCAATCATGGGCGTAATCTCCCGGCTGCAAGGACCAGCCATTTTGCTGACTCTGTTCGGGCTTGGCGCGCTTCTGTTCGGCTGGGTGCAACCGGACCAGTTCTCCGGCGAGCGGGATCGTTGGGTCGCGACCTTTGCGGCGATATTGGCCTTGCTCGAATATATCAATTACTATCATCGCCAGCTGCAACACTTTGATCACGGACCGGATTTCAGGCGACTGTTGGCCGGAAACGGGCTAAGGGCATCGCAAATGGCAAAAGATCTGAAGACCTATCGCGAGGCCTAGCGACAAGATGACAAACACGCTCTCTCTGATCGGCGCTGGCCGAATGGGATCCGCGCTGGCCGGCGGCTGGCTGAATGCTGGCCTTGCAGGACAGATTGATATTGTTGAACCCCACCCCTCCGCCACGGTCCAGGCCTGGGCGGATGCGGGGAAGATCCGACTGAATGACACGGCGCGCGACGCGGATATTCTGGTCGTCGCGGTCAAACCGCAAATGTTTGGCGCGCTGGCCGCCGACATTGCGACGCGCGTGGGCGCCGAGACACAAGTCCTGTCCGTGATGGCCGGGGTTTCGCTCGCCACCCTGGAAGCCAAGCTAGGGACATCTCGCGTCGCCCGCGCCATGCCGAACACACCGGGTCTGGTTGGCAAGGGCGTGACCATTCTCTGCACACGACCGGATACGCGTGCGGAAACGATTGCGACGCTGCAGGATCTGCTCACACCGCTCGGCGCAGTGGAAGGGCCGATTGACGAGGCGCAGCTCCCCGCGGCGACAGCGATTTCTGGGTGTGGGCCGGCCTATGGCTTCCTGCTGGCGGAAGTGATGGCGGCGGCCGGAGCGAAACATGGGCTCGACCCGGATTTTGCCATGCGTCTCGCCCGCAAAACAGTCGAGGGCGCCGGGGCGTTGATGGAAGATGCGGAAGAGGACGCGGCTACGCTGCGCCAGAATGTGACCTCACCGAACGGAGTGACGCAGGCGGCGCTGGAGGTCTTGATGTCGCCGGATGCCATGCCATCTCTATTCGAAGATGCGGTTGCCGCGGCCATTGCCCGCGACATCGCGCTCTCGAAGGAGACTGAATGACCCGCGACGAGATTATCGCAAAAGGCGTCGAAGCAGCGCTGAAACTGGCCGAGACCGAGACATGGAGCGCCATAACGCTCGCTGCGATCGCCGAGGAAGCCGGCCTGAGCCTGCGCGACTTTCACCTGCATGCGGATAAGGATGTCTTGTCCGCGGCGGTCGAACGGAGTTTTGATGCCGGCATGAGCGAAGGCTCCTTTGACAAGGCGGAGTCCGCACGGACGCGTTTGTTCGACGTCATCATGATGCGGTTCGAGACGATGGAAGAGGTGCGCGACGGAGCGATGTCCTTTCTACGCTGGCGTGACCGTTCTCTGGATGGGCTTGGTCTGCGCGTGAAGAATCGCGCAGCAACGGCGAAATGGGCGCTGACCTGCGCCGGCCTGGACGGGGCCAGCGCCTTGCCGCGCGGCGTGCAGATTACGGCGATCGCCTGGGCCATCGCGCAAGCCGAACGGGCCTGGCGGCAGGAGACAAGCGCCGATCTCAGCCGCACCATGGCGGCTCTGGATGCAGAATTGATCAAGCTGGAAGAACGGATGGAATGGCTCAGCGCGCGCGGCAAGCGCAAGGCCAGGACCGACGCCGATCAATAAGGCAAGCGCAAGCGAACGCGCAGTCCCCCGAGCGGGCTATCCTCAAGTCGAATGTCACCGCCATGCGCGCGGGCAAAATCGCGGGCCAGCGTCAGGCCGAGCCCGGTGCCAGCAACATTCTGAGACCGGCCATCATCGAGACGGTGGAACGGTCGGAACGCGTCCTCGCGTTTGTCTTCGGGTATGCCTGGGCCATCATCATCAAACAGGATTTCCGCCATCCGTGGGCCCTTGATCAGTCTGACCTCACAGCGATTGCCATAGCCAACCCCGTTTGAAATCAGGTTGGTCAGCGTCCGCGTCAGGGCCATGGGCCGAACGGTGAGCGAAATTTCAGAGACTTCGATCACATGCGCGCCATCAATGCGTTCGGCCACCGTCCGGGTAATATGGTCGAGGCGGAGCTCTTCCGGCTTTTCGCCTTCTTCGCCGCTGGCAAAAGCGAGATACTCGTCGAGCATTTTCGACATGTCATCAAGATCATCCCGCGCGCCATCAATTTCTTCTGACTGTTCCATCATGGCGAGCTGCAGCTTCAACCGAGTCAGGGGGGTGCGCAGATCATGGCTGACGCCGGCCAGCATGGCCGTGCGCTGTTCGGTAAAGGCGGTCAACCGGGCGCGCATATCGGTCACGGCGCGGGCCGCATCGCGTATTTCCGTGGCGCCGCTGGGTCGGAAGCCCGGCATATCACGGCCGCGCCCGAATGCTTTGGCAGCCTCCGTCAGGCGCAGGATGGAACGGACTTGATTGCGCAGGAAAGCAAAGGCCAGGGCCAGCATCAGGATCGCCCCCAGCAAGACCCAGACAATGGTGAAGTGCGTATTGGCCGCCAGCGCACGTTTGCGGTCGATCAGGACTCTGACCGTGCCGGTTTCGATGGCGCTGCGAAAGTCCAGCACGCTACCGGATTCGACCGTGCGGACTTCAACTGGATGCGACGTGACTGAGGCCAGCTGCCCGCGCAGGACATTGCCATAGCCGAACCGCGTTCGGGCATTGTCCGGCCAGGTCATGCCTTTGGGATGGGCGCAGTCCAGGCGCAGGCCGAGCTGGGCTTCGATTTCGGTTTCCATGGCCAGGTCATGGTTCGGGTCGGCGCAGATATCGACAATCAGGCCGACTTCCCGCGCGATGGATTGCGACAGTTTCTCGTTCACGTCGCTAATGTGTTCCTGGTAGTAATAGAGCGAAAAAATCGCAAAGATCGCGATCACCGGCACCGCGACCAGCGCCGCAAGTCGGGCATACAGGCCGCGGGGTGTATAATCGCGCAGGCGAAAGCTGCTCATGCCTAGGGTTCCAGAATCAACATCATATTTGTGCGATCCTTATGCACGATTTTATAGCCATGTTCGAGCAACATGGCTTCACAATCGCGCTCCCAGCGTCCGGAATGGCAGGCTTCCATGACAATGGCTTTGGGGAACAGGTCTGAGGTCGCTGCGGCGAAGAACGGGAACAGCACCCCGTCTTCGAAGCCTTCAACGTCAATTTTCAACAGGTCCAGTTTGTCGACGCTGCATCTATGAAGCAGGTCGATCATCGGGATAACCGGCACATCCAGGGTTGGCACGCCTTCTGACAGCCGGGCTGAGGCCTGTCCGGCGCTCTCGGGCAGCGAAATCGTCAGACTTCCTGGCGCGTCGCCGCCCACCGCTGTTTGCAGCAAGTGTAGATCTAGGCGGTCCTTCAGAGCGGGATTGAGCGCGAAATTGGTCTCAAGCCGATCAAACATGGCCGGCTGTGGCTCGGCTGTGATCACAGTGCCGTTCTGCATTAGCGAGGCGACGAACAGGCTGAACACACCGGCATTGCCACCAATGTCGAGAAAGACACCATCCTTTGATGGCATATGGTTCCGGCAGAACGCATACTCCTCACGCGCATAGCGTTTCGGGCTGAGCAGGGCTTTGACTTCGGAATTGTTACCCGTGTGATGCAATCGCGCCTGACCGCCATAGAGTGAGACATCGAGCGGCCCTTCCGGATTGAGCGCGCGCACCGCCTTCGCCATCAGTTTTCGCATGCCGCCACGCCCCATCGGCGTATGCCGCGACAAGGTCACAAGAGCCTGTGACAGCGGGCCAGGCCGGAAGGCCTGTGTGGAATGATCCATTTTGTCCCCAAACAGTCATTAACGCAGGTCGACTGTATACGCGGTTCGTTCAGAATTGGGTAGGTCAGCGCTCAGTCGAGATCATTACTCAATATGGCCATGGCGTCTTCCTTGAGAATTTCGGCCATGTCTTGAAAGCTCGCCGCCATGGGCGAGGTCGGGCGCCAGATCAGGGCGACGCGTCGCATCGCGCGTGGATGATCGAGCGGTCGCAAGACCAGGTCCGCATCGCGGCTGGCTTCGGACAAGGCGTATATGGCGGGCAAGATTGCGATCCCGGCGCCCGTGGCAGACATGTGCCGAATGGCGTCGAGACTTGTCCCGGTGAAGACGCCGCTCATTTTCGCGTCTGCGGTATTCGCCAGCTCCTGCACGATCCGGCTGAGGCGGTGATTTTGTCCGACACTCAAAAGCTCTCGATCCTTCAGATCGTCCAGACCTACGGGGCCGGATCCGGCCAGTTCATCGTCCGGCGCCGCGCAAATCCATAAATGCTCTTCGAATAGAAGTGCGCTCGACATGTCCGGATGATCTTCTGGCGTGGAGATGACGCAATCCAGCGCGCCATCGATGAGTCGCGTCTGCAAATGCTCCGTCCAGTGTTCTTCAACCACCAGTCGCAATTGCGGATAGGAGCGGTGCAGGTCCTTGACCACAGGCGGCAAAAGATAAGGCCCGACGGAGGGCAGCACGCCCAGTCGGATCCGTCCTGATAGTGTCCCTTCCTGCGCCCGCATGGCGGCTTTCAGGTCTTCAACATCGCGCAGGATCAGACGCGCGCGGCGAACAAATTCCTCGCCTTGCGCGGTCATCAGGGCGCCGCTGCGTCCCCGTTCAATCAATTGCAGGCCGAGTTGTTCCTCGACGGAGGATATCTGCGCCGACAGGCTGGGCTGGCTGACATGCAAACGCTTCGCCGCCTCGTGAAATCGACCGGTTTCAGCGACGGCGACAATGTATTGAAGTTGACGAAGAGTCGGGCGCATCCGTGGTAGCCTGTTCCTATCGAAATTTTAGTTTCTTTAGATTTGAATTATCGTGATCGTCAACCAATTTCTAGCTCAATCGCAATAGATGGAGCCAAAAATGGTCCGAATGACAGCAAACCCCTCCCTTAGCCTCCCGCAAACCCCTGCGGCCGTTCTGATTGGCAAGACAGAGGTCAATGAACTCGACATTGACGCCTTTGTTACGGCAGAGCAGACGCCCAAGCCGGAATCCCGGCGTGGTTGGCGTCGGCGTCGCATTCGCCGCGGCAAGAGCTAGAGACGCCAATGCCGGATCTTGATCGCTGGGAGAATGAAGGCGGTAGCCTGCCGTCGCCGCGCCGCACGGTCCATCTCAGGGCCTTGCAGCGTCGGCATGCCCAACTGGATGATCTGGTCCAGCAGGAAATGAAACGCCCGGCCCCTTGCTCAGTTGAATTGCAGAGGTTGCGGCGGGAGAAGCTCTACCTCCGGGATCAGATGCGGACGCTGGGAACCTAGCCGCCCGTCTTTTCAAAGGCCCGCTGAAAAGCGGGACGCGCAATATTGCGGGCAAGATAGGCGGAGAGTTTCGGATAGGGGCCCAGCTCTCCCAGACGCTCTGCCATTTGGGCGATATAGGTCATGCCAATATCCGGCGCCTGGAATGTATCGCCCATGACATAGTCGCGATCGGCGAGGCGCGCCTCGACATAGCCGAGCTGCAGCGCCACTTCGCCGGTCGCGAACATGTCAAATAGAGGCGGTTTCTCTTCATGCCGGCTGAGCAGCAACTTGATCAGCATCGGCGCAAAGGCCGAGGCTTCGGTATACATCAACCATTGCATCCATTCGGCTTTCACCTTGGCATCGCTTGATTGCGGCCCGAACTTGTTGTCGGTGTCGAACTTTTCGAGCAGATAGAGCGCAATGGCGCCGGATTCCGCGAGAGTGAATCCATCATCCTCAATCACCGGAGATTTGCCGAGCGGATGCGCGTTTTTCAGCTCTGGTGGGGCCCGACCCATTTCATTACGATCATAGAATTCAAACTCATAGGTCGCGCCCAGTTCTTCCAGAAACCAGACTGTGAATATGGAGCGCCCGACGCGCAAGTGATGGATTTTGAGCATGTGAGGGTCCCTTGTGTCAGTCTGGCATCAGACGATACCCGATACCGCGAACGGTCTGGATGTGAATGGGGTTCCTCGGGTCAGGTTCGATTTTCTTGCGCAAACGGGTGACCTGCACATCAATGCTGCGTTCGGTCCCGCTCGATGTCTTGTCAGCCAGAGCTTCGCGCGAGATCGGTTCGCCGGGGTGGCGGGCGAGATAGGTCAGCAGCTGCAACTCACTGTCAGTCAGGCGAATATGACCGCTGGGGCCGGTCAGCAAGCCCTTGGTGGGATCGAACATCAGGCCGGACAT
>JBCCZH010000037.1:0-14168 GCA_039188075.1 Pseudomonadota bacterium | reverse complement strand
TGCCTTCGCCATTTATGGTGAAATCTATCGCCGAGGCTGGTTTACGTCCGTCACCAAACAGCCGCCGAGCCTGCATTTGATGTTATCGCCCAAACATGCCGATTTCATTGATGATTATCTGGCCGATCTCGAAGCGAGCGTTGCGGCGGTTGCGGCGTCAGCGGATGCCGAAAAACTAAAAGTCGACGCGCGTTACAGCTAATCTGCAAAAAAACGATTTCAGCGTTGGACAAGCGCGGAGAGGGCAGCTAATAAGCCGCTTCCCTGTTTGGCCTGCCCGGGTAGCTCAGGGGTAGAGCAGCGGATTGAAAATCCGCGTGTCGGTGGTTCAAATCCGCCCCCGGGCACCATTCCATCCCTGACCGACGCAAAGACTGACCGGCCTCGACCGCTTGTTCGAGGCAGTTGCACTCTGCGGGAAGTAAACCCCGGATCACGAATGTCGCGATCCGGGGAGAAGCGTCTGTTTGACTGCCTGCATAGATCTTTTGACCCTTGGTATGATGAAGATCAAAAAACCTTGGTCAGCTGCACGAAGCCGGTTCTGCCGCGAAGGGGGTACCCCGCGGACAATGGCACGGTACCGCGACGTTGAAGCCCGCTTGAGATGGTGGGTGGTGCTTCATCGAAAATGTTTTCGACGCCCACCGTTATCTGCAGTGAATCTCCTGTCCAGCGCACGCTGGCATCATGATAGACAACCTCTTCGGCCTTGCGATCTGCGATGCCGGACACCCCTTGATATGTAATTTCAGAGTCCGCGAATACCGAACTGTCTGTGACACCGATATAATCCATGAACCAGGAATATCTGAAATCACCGCGATCAAGGCTCAGTCGTGAATTCCAGACCCATTCGGGATCACCGATGGTGCCGTTGAAATCATTGACGTCAAAGCCGGTTTCCTCCGCCGTATCGAACAATTGAATGATATCCGTGTCGGTATAGGTCGCCTGGCCTTCGAAGATCACGTCCCCAAATTCAAACTCTTGATCATAACGCAATGTGATATCGACGCCGTCTGTCTTCTGGCTGTTCACATTGACATAGATGTCGCGGACGCTGGTAATGGCGAAGGGTTCGGTCGCATTCGCATCGTTGCGCTCCAGCAGATCGCAGAACGAGTTGTCTGGAAAATTGTCGGCTATGTAGCAGCCGGAGACGACGGTGGCGGCGTCCAGTTGCGCGATCTGATCCTCGACTTCAATATTGAAATAATCGATGGCGAGCGACAGATTGATAAAGCTCGGCGTGAAGATCACACCCAAGGTTTCGGACTCTGCTGTTTCTGGTGTCAGATCCGATCCGCCGCCTTCGGAAAAGATCGTCGCGGAAGACCCGATCGGCGAGTAATCCTCCGGAATTCCGATGGATGCACAATTGGTGCGGAGATTTTGATTGCTGGATTCACCCCAGTTCGCACAAGGATCGATTGCGAGTTGTGACTGAAACCCTGTTGTCGCGCCGAGAAAGGTCTCGAACAGAGCGGGGGCCCGGAATGTTGTGCCCTTTGTGGCGCGGAACCTGACTTCGGGCGTGACCTGCCAATTCCCCTGGATTTTCCAGACATCGCCTGTGCCATAGGTCGCATAATTGAACGCGCGCGCCGACAGGTTCAGGGACAATTCCTCGGCACTTGGTGCGCCTTTCAGAAGCGGAATTTCAACTTCCCCGAACACTTCGAACACGTCTTCTTCACCAACGGTGGGGAGCGCGGCGGACGAGCCCCAAATATTTGCGTTGACGGAGTTTTCGCTCGGCTGATCGTCAATCGAGTATTTTCGGCCTTCCATTCCGATGGCGGCCAGGATTTCACCGGCCGGCAATTCATAGACTGGCCCCGACACCCGCGCCTGCGCGATGGTCTGCTCGTACACAGTCGTTCCGGTTTCAATTGATTGGACCTGATCATACCAGGACGTATCAGAGCCATCGAGCCAGGCTGGATCGGCCGGGTCATATGTCGGTGCATTGTCGGTTTCAAACCAGTCGCCAGAACGGTCTGACAGGATCGCGTTAATTGTCTCCTCCCCATCGGACTTGGTGTGAGACAGGTCGAACGTCCAGACCCAATCCTTGAGCGCTTCAATCTGCCCGAATGACCCTTCCAAAGTCGAAGCGATCGACAAATAGTCGACAGTTACGTCTCTGTTTGATGGAAACGCGGTGATCGGAACGGCCAGAAACCCGAACCCGTTCTCATACTCCGTACTGTAAGGCGCGCCGGTATCGTCCCCGCCAATATAAGGGAAGAATTGGCGCCAGCCCTCGCTCTCGGATTTGCGCTGGGTGTAGAGAAATTCCCCGAGCCAGTTGACACCACCGAGCACATCGAAGGCAAAATCCGAGGTCGCGAACAGGCTCCAGATTTCCTGCCGATTTCTCGCATCCGCGGAGTTCACGCGTGGGTCATACAAGTCGTCCTCAAAAAAGGCCTGACCATCTTCCGATGTGGCATAGCTCGCATTGGTCCGCAGCCGATATCCCGGAATTGGTCCTTCAGATACACCGTCCGGGCTTGGAATATAGCGGTTAGCGAAATTGAACCCTTCAATAAACGTGTTTGCGTAGATGTTATCGCAATTATCATTCGACGTTCCGGCATTGATGCTGCGATCTTCGCGGTCAATCAGTCCGCCGCCAACCCCCTTGATGAGGTCTGGACCGCATGCCAGATAATCGCGATCGCCAATCGAGAGATCTTCGCGCAACGTGTATTGGCCCGAGATGGCGATATTGCCGCGATCGAAGTTCAAACCGAAGGCGCCATCAATGGCCAGCGACTCACCGCCCGATTCAAACGGGACATTCGCGCGGACTGTGAGTTCCGGCTGATCGACCGCGGTGCGGGTGATGATGTTCACGACGCCGCCAACGGCATCCGAGCCATAAATGGTCGACGCCCCGTCCTTCAGGATCTCATAACGGGTCACCGCAGAGTCAGGGATGACGTTCAGGTCGAACGCACCCACCGCGCCGCGAACGCCCGCGGGGCCCGGACGACGACCATTCAGCAAGACGAGCGTGCGCTGGTCACCAAGCCCCCGCAGCGAAACGGTGTTAATGCCCGTGCCGCCATTGATGACAAAGCCACCAAACTGATTGTTGAGCTGCGTGGACCCGGCAGCGATCGAAGATCCTTGCAGAATGTCAGCAGCTGAAATCAAGCCTTCCAGGGTTGCGACTTCGGCGGTCAGAACCTGAATGGGCGATGCTGAAGTAAACTCGGTGCGTCGCAATAGTGAGCCGGTTACAACAATCTTGTCCTGCACCGCGGCCTCTTCCTCGGCCGCGTCTTCGTCGAGCAGGTCAATGGCGGTCTCGTCTTGTAGGTCTTCTTGCGTGTGCGCAGCCGGCACAATGATGCAGGCCATCGCGGAACTTGCCAGCAAACCGGCAAGGCAACGATTTGGGGAATGGGTCATTTGGGGTCTCTCTCCAGTAAAGCGTCAGCTTTTCGCCCCCAATATGACAAGAAATTCAGAATACAGGAGCAAAATCAACCCCAAAATCGATACATGCATAGAAATAATTTCACGAAAAGAAATAAATATGAGTTGTGTTACTTAAAAGAGACGATATTCCTGACCTGATAGAGTGTTCGTCATTCTGAATACATGGGCGCGGCAATAAAGGAGGTGTTGCTATGTTGAATGCGTTACGGAGCTGGAAGTCTCTAACGCGACCAATCTCGATGTGTTGTGCAACCGTGTTTGGTGGTTTCGCCTTGTTCGGATTTCTCCCGGTCATATTAGCGGCAAACGCTCAGATTCCGATCGAGCAACTTGCCAAGAATCCGGCATTCACATCCATGACCTTATCTGCGGATGGCTCCTATTTGGTCGGCTTGATCACGCTGGAGGGAGATGAAGACCTGTCGCTGGCGATATGGGATGCCGACGATCTATCGGCGGCGCCCGTCGTGACGCAAGCCAATGACCGTATGAAATTTGTTGCTGCAAGTGCCCTGAAAGCGGACAAATTGTTCGTTGTCGGTCAGCAGGCCTGGACGGGGTCTGCGGGCGGATTGTCTTGTGCCGAAGGGATGGGGTTTGCAGGCTCTCTCGATACGTTTCTGACAAAAGCCTATATCACGGACCGGTCCGCCAAGACGTTCGATGAGCCGTTCAAGAAGCGGTCGATCAGACTGGCCGATGAAGCGCTGGAGCGATGCTTCGAAATCGCTGGCGAAGCCTCGATTGCGCTGGACCTGCCATTGAGCGAGACGGATGTCCTGATCCGGCGAGAAAACACGGCGAAGCTGATCTCGGAATTCTACCGGGTTAACCTGAAGACCGGAAAAGAGCGTTTGATCTATCGTGAACGCGACAATGAAAGCGCGGCTTTGTGGGATCGTCGAACGGGTGAGCTTCTGGCGAAATCAAAGCTGCGCGCCAAGGGTGGGCTGGATTATGATTTTGAGATCTGGCTGCGCAACCCGCAATCGGGCACGTTTGAGCGGCATGAGTCGCTGACGGTTACGGCCAGCAATCGTCGGCAGGTCTCGATTGCCGGCCGCGATGAAGACTCTGGCATGTATTACATTCTGACCAACCAGTTTTCGGACAAGGTGGCGCTCTATTTCTATGACCCGTCAACAAAGACCTATTCCGATGAGCCGCTTTTTGCGCATCCGGATTACGATGTCACAGACATCTGGCTCGACCGTCGGCCAGAGACGTTTGGCGCTCTGATTTCCGTCAGCGTTCTGGGCGGGGCATTCGAAGCGTTTTTTGTCGATCAGACCTGGGGCGGCATTCACGCAGGTCTTCAGGCGGCGTTCGAAGGGCAGGAGATTGCCATTATCGATTCCACGGATGATCTTTCGAAAATCCTGTTCTCCGTTTCGAGTTCCACGCAACCGCCAGCCTATTATCTGCTCAAGGATGGCCGCGTGACGGTGCCGGTGGGTGAGGAGCGCCCCTGGTTGGACTCGACGAGGCTTCGCGAAACCGAGCTCATCAAATATTCCGCCCGAGACGACCTAGAGATTCCGGGCCTGTTGACTCTGCCGGTCGACTGGCAGGCGGGCGCTGAGGCCTTGCCGGCCATTGTCTTGCCGCATGGCGGCCCATGGGCACGGGACATTAATGACTGGGATGCGTCCGGCTGGCCGCAATTTCTGGCCTCTCGCGGATATGCTGTCCTGCAACCTCAATATCGTGGCAGCGCCGGTTGGGGGCATGAGCTCTGGGTGGAAGGCGATGCGGAATGGGGCCTCAAGATGCAGGATGACAAGGATGATGCGGCGGCCTGGCTGGTCGAACAGGGCATTGCCGATCCCGACCGCATCGCAATTTTTGGATATTCGTATGGCGGCTTCGCAGCCATGGCCGCGACCGTGCGAGAGAATGGACCGTTCAAGTGCGCCATTGCCGGGGCCGGGGTGTCGAACCTCGCGCGGATCGGAACCAATTGGAGTGCCGACCGGGTGCAGCGGGCCTATCAGGGGCGTACCGTCAAAGGCATGGACCCGATGAAAAACACGGCCAAGGCCAATATTCCCATTCTGGTCTATCATGGCGATCGCGATGTGCGCGTTCCGCTGTTTCACGGCACTGAATTCTACAAGGCCGTCAAGAAACACGTGCCTGCGAGGCTATTGGTGGTGAAGGACATGAAACATTCCTTGCCCTGGTGGCCGGAGCATCACCGTCAGACTCTCTCCGCGATCGAGACCTTTCTGTCCGATACGTGTGAGCTGTAACGAAGCGAGCGCAGGTGACGGCGCCCGGCGGGTCAGCCTCGATCGACTTTCACAAAACTCATCGAGAACGCTGCGACGCAGAAGCTGGCCGCCCCGAACAGAACCGCGAGCAGCGGCACGCCGCCCACTAATGGCGCGAGACTGCCTTCAAGCGTGTTGAGAATAGGGCCCATGGTTCCGGCCACGAGCAGTTGCGGCAGCACAATGAAGAAATTGAAGATACCCATATAGATGCCCATTTTCTTCACCGGCAGCGCATCAGCCAGGATCGCATAAGGCAGGGCCAGGATGGAGCCCCAGGCCATGCCCAGACCAACCATCGGAATGAGCAATCCGTATTGTGATCCAAACAGGTGATAGCCGATAAAGCCGGCGGCGCCTGCCAGCAGGTTGAACGCATGCAGGCTGCGCGTCCCGACCTTGCGGGCAATATTCGCGATAATGAAGGCGTAGAGGGCAGCAACACCATTCTGGACTGCGAACATGACACCGACCCAGTCGCCAGCATCTTGGAAGGCCTTGGTTGAAGTGTCTCCGCCATCCCAGCCAAATGCCTGCATTGCCACCGCGGCAGTGGTGTAAATCCACATGATAAACAGACCAAACCAGGAGAAGAATTGAACCACCGCCAATCGCTTCATCACCGTTGGCATTGTCGTCAAGTCGCCAAGCACGTCGGACAAAAAGTTTCGCGCATTGGCATCGTTTCTGACGAAAAGACTGTTCAACAGGAACAGCAGACCGAGGAAAATTGTCCCCCCAGTGATGATATAGAATTGTTGGTCGCCACTCAGGGCGTAAACGGCATACGTCAGCAATATTCCGAGGATTGAGATGCCAAGCCCCCAGTTCCGAAAGAAAGGCGAAGCGGGGCGGTCGGCCGTTTCTATGCCGCCTTCTTGTTCAAATATGTTGTCATCGTCCTTACCAAAACTCTCGAGTTCGTCCGGTGAGTATTCCTTGGTTGAAAAGACTGTCCACATGACCGCTGCCAGCAGAGCGACACCGCCAATATAGAACGACCACTTTACGTTATCCGGAATCACGCCTTCGGGCGCTTCGTTGGACACACCAAACTGCGTGAGTGCAAAGGGTGCGAAACTCGCCAATACGGCGCCAGCCCCAATGAATATCGTCTGCATGGAATAGCCCAGCGGTCGTTGCTTGCTTGGAAGCATGTCCCCGACGAATGCCCGAAATGGCTCCATTGTGATATTGAGGCTTGCGTCTAGGATCCACAAGGTGCCGGCAGCAACCCAAAGCCAGGGTGAGTTGGGCATGATGAATAGCGCCAGTGTTGTCAGGATTGCACCGACGAGAAAATATGGTCGTCTTCGACCAAGTGGGCCCCACGTCTTGTCGCTAAAATAGCCGACGATGGGTTGCATAATCAAACCTGTGACGGGGCCGGCCAACCAAAGCAAAGGGACCAGGTTCATATCCGCGCCAAGCGTCTGGAAGATCCGGCTGACATTGCCGTTCTGCAGCGCAAAGCCGATCTGGATCCCGAAGAATCCGAACGACATATTGATGATCTGGAACAGGTTCAGTTCCGGCTTGCGAATATGGTCGTCCGCCGCAGCGGCCCCTCCTGAAACAGCCATCCTCTTCCTCCCTTAAGTCTTGTCTTTGTTAGATATCAGCACCTTGCCCTGCCAGGGTCCATATGTGCGCGTCGCCCCCAGCCTGATCGTGTCGGCGTTTCCAGTCAGCGCGTCGGTCCAGGCCCCTGCGGCCGGGCCATCGGTGATCTGAAAATCCGCTGGCTGGTCCGACAGGTTGAAGAAGACCAGAACCTGGTTGCCATCCTTTTCGCGCGCGAAGCTCAAGATCTGGCCTGGATTATCGGTCGAGACCGGAATGATCCGTCCACCCGCCGCGCCATTATGGAGGGCGACATTGTCTGTCTTGATCGCGATCAGCTTTTTGATCAGATCGCCATCGGCATGTTGATAGTCGCCCCAATCAATCGGATCGCGCTCAAAGAATTCGAGTTGGTTCTGATTGCCGACTTCCTGGCCATTATGGATCAAGGGAATGCCTTCCGTGACGAAGGACAGGGTCAGCATCGCGTGATAGGCGTCGCCATAAATGCTGCCAGTCGATCCGTCCCAAGCATTCTGATCATGGTTCTCGGTATAGAGCATGCGATAGGCATCAAGCGGCCAGGTCGAGATCTGATCGCCAAGAAAGCCGCGCAGATCGCCCGCATTGGATTGTCCCTTGGCAATGCGCTGCGCCGCTTCTTTCCAGGCCCAGCCATAGGTCGCATCAAACGCGTGGCGATGCAGATCGCGCTGTTGCCATTCGGCCAGCATGAAGACGGGTTTGATCGCATCGAGCTCGGCGCGCGCCGTCTCCCAGAAGTCCAGGGGGACGAAGCCCGCGACGTCGCAGCGATAGCCATCAATGTCGAATTCCTCGACCCAGTATTTCAAGGCGCGTGTCTTGTAGGCGCGCAGCTCAGCATTGTCATAATTGAGGTCGATAATGTCGGCCCAGTCCGTCCACGGGGTTGGGTGAAAGTCGCCTTTCCAGTCGGTTTCATACCAGTCCGGATGTTCGGTCACGAGGGGATTGTCCCAGGCGGTATGATTGGCGACCCAATCCAGGATGACCTTGAAGCCCTGATCGTGCGCCGCGTCGATAAAGGCGCGAAACTCCTCTTCCGTGCCGAGTTCGGGATTGACCCCGAAATAGTCTTTCACGGCATAAGGGCTGCCCAATGATCCCTTGCGATTGATCTCGCCGATGGGATGGATGGGCATCAGCCAGAGGATGTCCACACCGAGCGCTTTCAGGCGCGGCAGATGCGCCTGCGCGGCGACGAACGTGCCTTCATCCGTGAACTGACGCGTATTGATTTGATAGATGACCGCATCCCTGGTCCACTCCGGATGAGCGACCTGAACATAAGGCTGTGGTGTATATAGCGTATTCGGTGCCTCTAGATTTGCATTAATTTGCGAAACCGGTTCTGCCGCGACGCATGCCGAAGCAGCAAATAGAGCGACGGCGATTAGGGCGCGCAGGGTCATTTATCTGGTTCCTCCCGCATGTGCTTTATTTATTAAACATGCTGTTGAGTGCTCTTAAAGCGTATTTCGGATGAATTGGCAATTTATTGTCACCAGAAAATACGGTTGACCCGGCGCGCTATGTTCGAAACAATGCAAAACAAGTTGCAAGAATTTGCGGGAGGTTGCGGTGAAGGCATTTGGAAGGTTTGGCGCCGCATTGATCAGTCTGGTCCTGGTGGCCTGCGGGACCGCACCTGAACCCGCACCAAGGATTGCGCCAGGTGCCCCCGGCGCGGCCCCGACCTGGTCGAATGCCGAAAAGGTCGGCATCGGGACGGCGTATGAGGCTTATGATGCGGACGGCGCGTTTTCCGCCGACAGCCCGACGGCGCCAATCTCCAAAGTCTGGTTCTCGATCGGCGAGGATCGGATCACCGAGGTGATGTGGGGCCTGATCCATGAAGCCCAGATTCGCGAAATCCGCTACATTCTGCTCGGGCCGAATGGTGTGATGACTCCTGATAGCCAGGACACCTTTCCGATCAAGCAAGAAGTAAGCGGTGTCCGGCAACCCGTACCTTTGCACATGCAGATCCTCGTCTTTGATGGCGGCGAAACGGAATTGCGCGCGCAAGCCTTCACGGATCCTGATAATCAGACATTCGTTTCCACGTTCCAATTGGTGTCCGCACGCGAGGATTTGCGCGTGTTTGCTTATATCGATCCGGCACTGGCAAATACGGGAACTGGAGATCGCGCCTGGGCGGACGGAACGCACCTATATGCCGAGGATGGCGATGCTGCGATTGCGATTGGGGGTATGTACGGACTTAATCTCGCGCGCTCGGTCGGGTTTGCCGGCGCGTCTGATATCCTGAATGAGACCTTGGCTGGAAATACGTATGACAGCACGGGCGATGAGGCTGGCAA
Source organism: Pseudomonadota bacterium (assembly GCA_039188075.1). Classification (GTDB taxonomy): domain Bacteria; phylum Pseudomonadota; class Alphaproteobacteria; order Caulobacterales; family Hyphomonadaceae; genus Henriciella. The sequence goes on along the minus strand of JBCCZH010000037.1, from coordinate 4,510 downwards.
TGTCGAAATGCTGATCGAGATGCCGTTTCCGCCAGGCGCGCCGAAAGGTGGGGTTCTCTATTTCGGGTTTGGCGAAGACGCCGATGCCGCCAAGGCCTCCGTCGATGCCAGTCTCGCCAAAGGGCCGAAAGAGATTTCGGATGATTATATTGAGGGTTGGGCTGGCTATTTGGCGTCGCTCGAACACTTGCCCACGCTCCGCGCCGAGGCGACGGATGGTGGCGACCTTGCCAGCATGTCCGCGGTCAATCTCAAGATCATGGAAGACAAGACCCATGCCGGCGCCTTGATTGCCTCACTCTCAAACCCATGGGGCGAGACAGCGCCGGCGGATCAGTCGCAAACCGGATACAAGGCCGTCTGGCCGCGGGACTTTTTTCAAGTCGCGTCGGCCTTCCTGGCGCTCGGGGATTCGGAAACGGCGCTCGCCGCTTATCGCTATCTTCCGACGGTTCAGGTGACAGAGAACACGCCCGGTAATGCCGGCGTGACAGGATGGTTCCTTCAGAAGACGCACGTCGATGGAGAGATTGAATGGGTCGCCATTCAACAGGACCAGACCGCCATGCCGATCATGCTGGGCTGGCAATTGTGGCAGGCCGGCATCCTGTCAGATGCCGAGATCGCCGAGAGCTATGAGACGATGCTGAAGCCTGCCGCTGATTTTCTGGTCAATGGCGGGCGGCCAGACATTCTCTGGAATACGGAGTTTGAAGCCTCGCTCGGCTATACTCAGCAGGAGCGTTGGGAAGAGCAGGAGGGGTATTCACCCTCAACCATTGCGGCGGTGATTTCGGGGCTCGTGACGGCCGCTGATCTGGCGGAACGGTTTGGCGATCCGGCGGACGCCACGACCTATCTCGCTGCTGCCGACCAATTGGAAGCCAGTCTCGAATCCTGGATGTTCACGACCGAGGGTGCGCTTGGAGATGGCAATTATTTCATTCGCATCACCCGCAACCAGGACCCGAATGACAAGGCCCTGCTGGGCGACAATAATGGTCGCCCGGGCCTGCCTGAAGATCAGATCCTGGATGGCGGCGTTCTGGAGCTGGTTCGCTATGGCGTGCGTGCCTGGGATGCCCCGAGCATTCTCGATACGTTGGAGGAATTGGATGGGGCGCACGAGGACAATTTACGCGTGCGCTACGCGTTCCCGAACGACCATCTTGGCTGGCGCCGTTACGGCAATGATGGCTATGGCGAAGATGGCGAGGCAGGCACCAATTATCACGAGATTGATGGCGGCAACACGCCAGGACAGCGCGGACGAGTCTGGCCGTTCTTCTCCGGCGAACGGGCGCATTATGAGATCGCCAGACTGAATGGGCTCGAGGATAAATTCCAGAGCAATCATCCCGAAATCGCCGGTGCGAAATGGCGCATTCGCCAGCTCGTTTCCAGCATGGAGGCGTTCGCGAATGAAGGCCTGAGCCTGCCGGAGCAGGTCTGGGATGGCGTTGGCCCCAATCCGTTCGGTTACACTTTGGGTGAGGGGACCAATTCGGCCACGCCGCTGGCCTGGACCCATGCGGAATATGTCAAACTGCTCCGCTCCATCGCGGACGGGGCGGTCTGGGATCGCTATGCCATTGTCGAGGACCGCTACGCCGATCGCCCGGCCAATCAGTCTGACGACTGATCTTCGGCGAGCAGGAAGGCGAGGATTTCATTCGCCCGCGCCGCCCAGGCACCTTCGCTATGGTCGGTGCCGGGATAGGCGCGGAAGATCGCCGCCTCTTCGCTCCAGCCTTGCGCGCGAAACCAGGCCTCCATGGCCTCTGCATGTGGGGGATAGGCCGCGTCGAGCGTTTCGGTGCCATGATCAAACCAGATGGTCTGCCGCGTCTTGTCGAGTCCGCTGGTCGACAGATAGGCTTGCATGGCCGCATCGGCTTGTTGCGCCAGATTGCCTTCCGGTTCCGTCAGGGGCCAGTGAATGGAGACGGCCGCGGCGCGGCTGAACGTGTCCGGATATTCCGCCATGGCGTAAAGCGAGATCAAGCCGCCCATGCTGGAGCCCATGATGTAAGTCTGCTCGCGCGCGGGCGCGGTTTGGTAGGTCTCATCAATGAACGGCTTCAGCTCTTGTGTGATGAATTGCAAATAGGCGTCGGCTTTCAGCGTTGGCAGTGTCGGGTCGTGCCACTCAGATGATGTATCCCCGGACAGGCTTTCGATGACTTTTTGCGGCGCGTATTCCTGCCATCGTTCGTCTGTGTTCCAGATCCCCACAATGATCGCTGGGGGAAGATCGCCGGTCCGCATCATACGCTCAGCCGTTTCGTCCAGACCCCATTCAACGCCGCCATAGGAGCGGCCCGGCTCGAACAGGTTCTGGCCATCATGTGCATAGATGACCGGATAGTGTTCATTGCCGTAGGGCAGATATCCGTCTGGCAGCCATACGGTGATGTTTCGAGCTTGAACAAATTCGGAAGGAAAGTCCGTGTGTTCGACCAATTGCGCGTTCAAACGGCTCGGAGATGCCTGGCCCGAACCATCTTCAGCAGGCTCAGAACTGGTATCGGACGTTTGTACGGTTCGTGTATCAGGTGAATTTGGAGACGTGCATGCGCTTAGAACAAGAATCACGGCGGCGGTGGTTGAAAAGGTCTTCATAGCGTTTGGGCTCCATTATTTGACGGGTATGGAGGCGATGTCCACGCCGCCTCCCACTGAGACATTGAGGGACCGTGCATCGCCCCGATCATTCTGAATACTGCAGTACGACAATTTTGATCGCGCCGGGCGACAAACCGCTGATTCACCCTGTTCTCAGAGGTGCGCCTCGTACATTTGTCCATCTGAAAAGGCGAGTGATTGACCAAGCTTTCGCGTGTGTTCCCAATCGAGCGCGCTGTGATCGAGGTGGTTGTTGATTGCGGCATGGCACGGCTCACGATCCGAAAATCAGCGCATTTTATGCCGACTTTGCAATGCGGCGCCATCTCTCACTCCCTGATGCGTACAGCCGAGTATGCGGTCTTTGCAAATCATTGCAATCGTAAAGTCACGAGATTTGCAAAACTATCCAAATACGAGCGTAAGTCGTGGATAAAGCTGCTTGTCATATATGCAAAATGATGAAAAGAATGAGTCAAACAAACACTATAGATCCGCGGGAGGACGTCATGAGAATACCAGGATTCAAGGCTCAATCCAGTTTCGCCGCCTTGCTTGCGGTTGGTGCGATCAGCGCGTGTGCCGGGGCTGTCGATGAGGGGGCGGGCGTGCAAGTGCTGCCAACCGCGCAAGCCCAGCCGCTGGCGGAAGAGGACCGTCGCATCGAAGATGAAATCATCTATTTCGTGCTGCCGGATCGGTTCGAGAATGGCGATCCCAGCAATGATCGGGGTGGCATAGAAGGCGGGCGTCTGAAGGACGGGTTCGATCCGACCGATTATGGGTTCTATCATGGCGGCGACTTGAAAGGTCTGACCCAGCGGCTGGATTATATTCAGGGCCTTGGCATGACGGCGATCTGGCTGACGCCGATCTTTGAGAACAATCCGGTACAGGGGCCGGAAGGGCAGGAATCTTCCGGCTATCATGGCTACTGGATCACCGATTTCACCAATGTTGATCCGCATATCGGAACGCGGGAAGACTTCAAGGCGTTCGTCGACGCCGCACACGCGCGCGGGATGAAAGTCTATATGGACATCATCACCAATCACACCGCTGACATTATTGCCTATCGCGAGTGTCATGATCCGGAAGTGACTGGCGGACCGATCTTCCGGTGCGAGTATCGCTACATTGGCGACTATCCATGGACCCAGCGCGCAAGTGATGGCGCCGTGATCAATGATGGATTTCTCGGCGATGATGGCGTGCACCAGACCGAAGAGAATTTTGCCAGACTCGAAGAAGCGACCTGGGCCTATACGCCCTTCGTGCCAGATCAATTCAAGGGCGTGAAAGTTCCGGAATGGTTGAACGACCCGATCTATTATCACAATCGGGGCGACACGGACTTCATCGATGAGGATTCCCTTTATGGCGACTTTGCCGGTCTCGATGATCTCAACACGGCGCATCCGCGCGTGGTTGAAGGAATGATCGACATCTACAAGGACTGGATCACGCGATATAATGTCGACGGCTTCCGGATCGATACGGCCAAACATGTCCGTGACGAATTCTGGCAGACCTTCGCACCCGCCATTCTCGAGCATGCCTCTGATCTCGGGATTGATCATTTCCACATGTTTGGAGAAGTCTATGTCGATGGCCAGAAGCCACAACATCTCGCCCGCTTCACGACGGCAGCCGGTCTGCCCACGGTGCTCGATTTTGCCTTTCAATCCAGCGCCCAGGGCCTGATTGTCGATGGCAAGCCCGGCCTGTTCATGGATGAGCTATATCGGGCAGATGTCATTGTTCGGTTTTTGCAGGTCATAATCATGGGACATGGCCAGGATGACCCGAACGCCGGTATCACTCTCCTCCTCCCCATCGATGATCGGCAGGGCACCGATCGGGGTGTCCAACGGGCCCTCGGGCC
>JBCCZH010000036.1:0-14479 GCA_039188075.1 Pseudomonadota bacterium | reverse complement strand
TTTGTCCCAGTCCAGATTTTCAAACATCCATCGCCTCTTATACGATTTCTGTACTACCCCAATTCGATTCTGTCTGCATCGCACACGTGCGAATTGTGCAAGCTTCTTGCTCTAAAAGGAGTTTTTCAGATGTCTGCACCGCAAATTTCTCTCGAATGCTACCCGTTTGTCGTCGATCTGGCCAAAATGAACGAGCTTATGGCAAGCTTCGGATGGCGCAGTGCGACGTCAGAGGAAATTCCGGAAATTGTCGCATTGGGCGAAAACCTGATCAATGACCGGCTGGCGGATCCGGATACGATCGAGCGCGTCCACGAAGCCACGAAGATCACCGCCTGGGCGTTTGGCGACGATCCGATTGAAGGCATGGTGCTCCAGGTCCCACTGTCCGAGGCAGGACTGGCCGCGCTGGAAGCAAATGAGTTCACGCCCGGCAATCCGGACCCGGCCCATATCGCGGCGGCCGGTGAACTCTGCGCGGCGTGCTATATCGGGATTTATGCGGGCGCCACTTATGAGGCGCGCAAGGCGGTCATGACGGGCGCTGGCGTTATTCGCATGGGGGTCTTCCCTCAAGTGCCATGTTTTGCCCGCGCCGCGACCGAGGATGGCGCACGCTCCATGGAAAGTCTCGGCTGGGCGCCGGCCGGATTCGGTCCCGACAAATTGTGGATGCAGGGGGCAATCCAGGCGCCATCGAAGAAAGTCGCTTAAATGCTGACGATTAGCGAAATTGGCCAATCCGGTCTCTCCCGGCCCCTGCGCCAGAAGGATGTGGATCGCTTCCAGGTCGAAATGGTGCGCACGCTGGATGCCTATCAGAAAATGGTCGCGCTGCGCGCCCTGACCTTCATGGCGGAGCAGGACTGCCCGTTCGATGAAGAATATGATGGCAATGATCTTTGCGCGTCCCACTTGCTCGCCTATGCCGATGGGCAGGCCATCGCGACGCTACGCCTGCGCTGGTTTGCCGGTTTCGGGAAAGTCGAGCGCGTCTGTGTCCAGCCCCGCTATCGCGGCACCAATGTGGTCAAAGTCATGCTGGCCGCCGCGTTTGAGCTTGGCGCCCGCAAAGGGTTTCGGCGCATGACCGCACAGATCCAGGCGCGTCTCTGGCCGCTCTGGTCACGGACGCTAAATTGCCGATTGTTAAAGGACCGCCCCAGTTTGTTTTTCTCGGATTTCGAGTATTATGAGATTGAAATCCCGCTGGCGGCGCATCCGGAAGCCATTCGTTACAATTCGGATCCGTACCAGATGATCCGCCCGGAAGGGGCGTGGGATGAGCCTGGCATTCTCGATGAATCCAGTGCGCGTGGAGGAGATATTCGTCATGTGGCCGCGTAAATGTGCGTTCTGGTAGTCAGCGATTATCCGCCTGCGCTTGACGCAGCGTGTCTCTCGCAGGTCTCGGCACATATTGGTGAATTGGTTTGCTTTGCACGCATGGATCAGCGACCTGTCGCCTTCCTGCATCAGCGGGACGGCTCGGGCTTTGGCAGCATGGGAATCAGGATTGGCCGCTATGATCCGATTTTCACCATGTCCGCGTGCGGCGATGTCCTGTCCGCCGGGCTGGCTGAGTTTATTGTCCGCAATGCACGGCAGCCAATCCAGTTGGCCGGGATTGCGACCGCGCCGTGTTTTTCGAGGCTACGACGGAGTTTGGATCGATCGGGCTACGCAACAGAAATGGATCAGACGTCAACGTTAATATTGAATGATCGTATCAATGCCACGCATACGCTTTGCGATCACGCGTTTCAGTTGAGCGAATATGGGCCATTCATCTGCGGCGATACGGCTTGCGCTGCATCGAGGAAAAACCAGTCGACTCGCTGACCCAGCGCCTGAGCAATCACGAACAGTGTTCCGGCGGAAACACGGTTACTGCCGCGCTCATATTTGTGGATTTGCTGGCTCGAACAGCCCAAAGCCTGGCCGAGATCGGATTGCGTCATCGATGCATCGATCCGCGCAGCGCGGATCCGTTGACCGATCTGATAATCAACATTTGGATCAGGTTTTCTGGTCATGAAATCGTCCCTGGCATCAAATTAGCCAGAAGAGCGTAAATTCAATCTTAAATTGAAATACTCGCCCACGAATTCGCGTGATTATTGTTCGACTGTTTGCAAGAAAAGCAGGATGGCCGGCATCATTATGAAGAGAAAGGCGAGAAACAGCCAGAGCGGGAACCGATTTTTGGCGTCAGGCGCGTGCGCAGGGTCGAGCTCTGAGCCCGGGTCGGAGCCCTCCAACCTGCCGCTCCGAAGGCCGGAAATCATGCCACTTCGGACGGCATAGACATAGGCAAATCCGCCCGACAGAAGCGAGCTGGCCAGGATCAATAGCGTATTCCCCTGCAGCACGCCCACCATCAGGTTCGATATGGCGAGCGCTGTGACAGCGAGCAAGGTGAAGGGGCTCCGTCGAGACTCGGCCATGCTTTCGCTTTTTGCCATTTGGCCCTCCTATCCGTTTACCACTGACAAGGCGGTGCCTGCTGCGGCATCGGTCTCTTCATCAGCTTTCGGCTTGTGCAGCGCGATCCGGTTCCAGGCGTCGAGCGCCGCAATCTTGTACGCCTCGGCCAGCGTCGGATAGTTGAACACATTGTCGATAAAATAGGTTAGCGTGCCATCCAGAACCAAGGCCGCCTGACCGATATGGATGAGTTCAGTGGCGCCTTCGCCAACAATGTGGACGCCGAGGATTTTCTGAGTCTCAAGGTGGAACAGCATTTTCAGCATGCCACGCTGCAAGCCCATTATATGCCCGCGAGACGTCTCTCTGAATCGCGCCACACCGGTCTCGTATGGAATGCGTTTTTCGCGCAGCTCGCGCTCCGAATATCCAATCGTCGAAATTTCCGGCACAGCATAGATGCCGTACGGAAAGTGTTCCGGCTTTGGCGGATTTTTCACATGGAAGGCATGGCAAACCGCGATCCGGCCCTGTTCCATGGACGTCGAAGCCAGGCTTGGAAAGCCGATAATATCGCCCGCAGCATAGATGCCCGGCACTTCTGTCTCGAAACTCTCCGGATCGATTTTCAGCCGTCCGCGGGAATCCGGGCTCAGGCCGAGCGCGTCCAGCCCCAGATCCAGAGAGGCGCCGACCCGGCCAGCCGCATACAAGACCATTTCTGACTTCACGCGGCGGCCATCACTGAGATCCACCAGGCAATGCGTCCCTTCGCGGGAGACTTTCTCAGCCCGGCAACCGAGCCGCATTTTCATGCCGCGGTCGCGCAATTCATGCGTAAACTCAGCGATCAGCTCATCATCGATGAAGCTCAATATATGGGCCCTTGGTTCGATCACCGTAACCGAGATGTCGAGCGCGCTGAAAATGGTCGCATATTCCATTCCGATCACGCCGGCCCCGATCACGGTCAGCGATCGGGGCAGGGCGGGAATATTGAGGATCTCATCGCTGTCGAGAATGTGTTTGCCATCAAACGGGATCGTGTCAGGCCGATAAGGCTTGGTGCCAACACTGATCAGCGCCTTATCGAAGCCATAGGTGACGCGATGGCCATTGGGTTGTTCGATCTCGATCTCTGTACGGCTCAGAAAGCGGGCATGACCGGTGATCAGGGTGACGCCATTGCGGCTGAACTGGTGTTCGAGCACATCCACTTCATGGTTGAGGGTCTGTGACAGGCGGTGTTTCAGATCATCCGCCGTAATGTCATTCTTGACCTTATAAGTGCGGCCGTAAAAACCGCGCTCACGCCAACCTGACAGGTTGAGGACGGTTTCGCGCAGGGTCTTGCTGGGAATCGTGCCGGAGTGAACCGACACGCCGCCGACGCGCTTGGATTTTTCGACCACCAGAACGCGTTTGTCGAGTTTTGCGGCCTGTATCGCGGCGCGGCGCCCGGCCGGTCCGCTGCCGATAATGACCAAGTCAAACGCATCTTGCATGAATGTACCGACCCCATTTCGAATCACTTGTTCCAGTGTTTTCAACATAAAGTTGAAAATCTACTACTTTTTGAGGCGGCGCCCGGTACAGTGGACATATTCAGCGCATCAAAACAACCCTTGATAGTATTTTGTTAACGGGATCGGGTGAACACCAAGCTTGCGTGTTTCCATGAGGTGGTCAGATTCCCCACACGCCCGACCGCCAATGACCGGGAACTTACGCACTCACTATGCACTTTGGGCGTGGCGAGCGGTCTCTCCCTCGTCACGCCTGAGGCGCCCTCCTTGATGCGGCTGGGACCGTGATCGCGTAACGAAATGGCAGCAAGATGAATTTCATTCGTGTCAGCTTGTTGAGCAGTCTGGCCATTGCGGGTCTGACCGCCTGTGCCGGCGCTGCCCAGTTTGGCGATGATGCGCTGCGTACGACCAGTTTGGGTCGGATCCAGGCCACACCGTTCATGGATTTTGTTCACACCGAACAGTGTCGTGACACGCTGACCCAGGCGATCGGATTTACGCATCAAACCCAAACGGTGACGAATGGTGTTCAAATTGTTCAGTCATTTCAGTGTGATGCCGAAAATATCGTCGCGCGCGTCAGTCTCAAGAATCTGAATGCCTATGCCATGCAATGTGTCACGCGAACGGAAGATGGCGAGCATGCTTCCGTGGTCGAACCGTTCGGGTTTGCCCGCTTTGAGTATGCGTTTCAGCAGTCTTCGAGCCATGCCTGCGCATCGCTTGGCTGACCATTGCCGCGAACACAGCAAAATAGGCGATTGGCTCTGATCGATTGTTCAGCGTCTTAACCTTTCATTTACCGACAGTGTAAATTAGTTTGCATTCAGAGTCCGCAGTGATTTGGAATGCCATGAGTAACGCGACACATAATATGGACGAACAGATCGGTCGGCGCGTGAAGACTGCGCGCCTGCAGTCGCCCCATTCGATCGAACAATTGAGCGCCATGACCGGCGTGACGGTCGCGCAATGGCAATTGATGGAATCGGGCGAGACGCGCGCGAACGCGGCTCTTATTGCGCGTATCGCAAAAGTGCTAGATGTTGAAATCCGACAGTTTTTCGACGAATATTGCAATCCGCAACAAATGGCGGCAGTGGAATTGATCAAGACGGGCAAGTCACGCCCAGCGTTCGCGGATTTGATCCGCGCATCGAAAGAGAAGAGGGGCGGCCTGCGGGCGGCTTAAGCCGGTTTAGGATCATGATGCGCCAGGTCAAACCCGTCGATTCTGACAAATTACAGGAACTGTCGGCTGAAATCTGGTCTTCGATCAAACAGAATGGCGAGTTTTTCGAAGCTGACTCGGGCGAGACTCTGTTGGAACTGGCGCAAACAGATGAGCATTTGCTGATCATCCTCTCGGGCCAGGCCACTTTGGTCTATTTTCAGGACGGGCAACCGCAACCCACCGCGATATTCCGCACCAAGGGGCAGGTTCTTCATCATGCAGGGATGCATTTGAATGTGGTGAATCCATTCCGTATTGAAGCGGCATCAGACAAGACGCGCGTGGTCTTGCTGCAAAGAAAGGTCGTTTATGATCTGATTTCGCAGGATGCGCTGTTTGCGGAATATCTGTTCAAGGATCTGTCGGAACGCTTCATGACCGCGCTGGGCTATTTGCGCGAACAAAGGCAGGAACCTCTGATCATTCGGTTGGCGAAACGCATTCTGACCATCACCAAGCATCGTCCATCCGTTGAGTTTACACAGGCTGAACTGGCGGAAATCCTCGCTGTGACGCGGATCAGCATCTCAAAAGCGATCAAGACGCTGGAGGAGCAGGGGTTGATCAAACGCGCCGAACGGGCCTTGATACTGGTTGATCGCGACAAGCTGAAAGCTTGGCTCGAAGACCAGGCGCCTGCGGAGTAGAGCCCAGTCTCTTACGAGAAGACTACCAGAGCGCGAAAAATAATAAATCGCTACTCAAGCGGGAATTAACTGTGCCGTGCTATGACCGATTGTGTTTGAAGGGACCCGTCGGCGGAAAGCGCTGAGGCGTGAGAGCTCGTTCACAATTGCGTTGAAACTGTTTACCTTCATTAACCAAACTTACGATCTGATTTCGATCCTCTGCGAAACTTTGATTTCTGATTATCATGAATTAAAACAATATCTTGTATCCTACCTGCATAATAGGAAAGGTGGGACGAAATGAACTTCCAGAACAAAAAACCCTTAACCGTTGGCTTCCTCGATAGCGTCAACATGATGTATGATCGCGCCATCAACCTGCTGGATCTGCCAGAGGATGTGGCGCAGACCGTGCGGAATTGTAATGCAACCTACGAGGTCCAATTCTCGGTCCGTCTGCGTGGCCAATTGCACAGTTTCAAAGGCTATCGCTCGGTCCATTCGGAGCATATGGAGCCAGCCAAAGGCGGCATTCGCTATTCGATTGAAGTCAACAAGGATGAAGTCGAAGCACTGGCGGCCTTGATGACCTATAAGTGCGCGCTGGTCGAAGCGCCTTTCGGCGGCTCAAAAGGCGGCCTGATCGTCGATCCACGGGAGTGGGAGCCACACGAACTTGAAAAGATCACGCGCCGGTTTGCGTATGAACTGATCAAGCGCGACCTGATCAATCCATCCCAGAACGTTCCTGCGCCAGATATGGGCACGGGCGCGCGTGAGATGGCCTGGATGGCGGATGAGTATCGTCGGATGAACCCGACCGATATCAATGCGCGTGCCTGCGTGACCGGCAAGCCTATGAATGCGGGCGGCATTGCCGGCCGGACAGAAGCCACCGGGCGTGGCGTGCAATATGCGCTGCAGGAATTCTTCCGCCATGCTGACGATGTCGAGGCCGCCGGTCTCAGCGGGACGCTGGACGGCAAGCGCGTGGTTGTTCAAGGCCTCGGCAATGTCGGATATCACGCCGCCAAATTCCTCAGCGAGGAAGACGGGGCCCCGGTTGTTGGCGTGATCGAACGCGATGGCGCCATCTTCAATGATCAGGGCATCGATATCGAAGCGCTGAAAACGCATCTGAATGACGGCAAGCCTCTGGACACGTTTGCTGGCGGCACGTTCTCGCCGAACAGCAATGCCGGGCTCGAATATGATTGTGATATTCTGGTGCCGGCGGCATGTGAAAGCGTGATTACGCACTCAAACGCCCACCGCATTCAGGCGCGTGTGATTATTGAAGCGGCGAATGGCCCGGTGACGGCCGAAGCCAATGATATCCTGCTCGAGCGGGGGCGGACGATCATTCCGGATCTGTATGCCAATGCTGGCGGCGTCACGGTCTCTTACTTCGAATGGGCGAAGAACCTGTCGCACATCCGGTTTGGCCGCATGCAACGGCGCCAGGAAGAGGCTCGCAGCCGCGCGCTTCTGCAGCAGATCGAATCTCTGGTGCCAAACGGCGTCGATCATGCCACGCGCGATCTGCTGGAATGCGGTGCGGGTGAAATTGACCTGGTCCGCTCTGGCCTCGATGACACGATGCGCGCCGCCTATAATGCGATGCGCGAAGAGCGTGATGCCCATCCGGATTGTCCGGACCTGCGCACAGCGGCCTATATGGTTGCCGTTCGCCGGATCGTGGCCGTTATGGATCTCTTCGAGCTCTAGGCGCGTTGCGCAGGCGATCCATCAACGGATCGATAAAAAAAGCCGCCATCCGAGTGTTTCGGATGGCGGCTTTCTTATGTGGGAGGCTTTAACGCTGAGGAGAGCTTTGGGGGGTGAATCCCGGCTCAATTGGTTATCGGCTTGGTATCAACGTTTTGCAGGATCGTGTCCGGGATGGAGACATTTTCAGTCGCAATCTCGACGCGATCACGACCATTTCGCTTGGCGCGATACAGCGCGGCGTCAGAGCGTTCCAGAGCGTCATTGATGCTGGCCTCGTTATAGAAAGGCTCAGACACGCCGATACTGACCGAGACGTTGAATGGCCCGGTCTCGCTCGGGAATTTCACCTGTTTGATGGCCTGCCGAATGCGATCGGCCACGCGGACGGCGGCGGTCGCATCTGAATCGACGAGGACGATGGCGAACTCCTCACCGCCCAGTCGACCAATCAGGTCTTCCTGGCGCAGAACACTGGCCGCAACAGCGACCATTTTGGACAATACCTTGTCGCCCGTGGCGTGGCCGTGGACGTCATTGACCTGTTTGAAATGGTCAATGTCGAGCATCAGCGTGGCCAGTTGACCATTGTCGCGCTTGAACCGCGCCAGTTCGCGCTCTGAGAAGCGCATGAAGGCGCGCCGGTTCAGGGCTTTAGTCAGCGGGTCAATTGTGGCGAGTTCGAACAGGTCACACTTTTCGTGCTCCAGTTCGATCAGATCGCGCACGGCATATCGGGCCGCGCTGCGGACACAAATATCATTGCTGACCAGACGTCCAAAGCTGGATAGCAGATTCAGCTCTCCCTCGCTCAGCTGCCGCGGTTTGTCATCCGCAACACAGAGTGTGCCAAAGCGTTTGCCATTTGGGTCGGTCAAGGGAACGCCGGCGATCGATTGGAAATCCGGAATGCGCAGGCCTTGTGTATTGCTCGAGAAGAATTCCTCCTCGCGAATATCTGCAACGTCGAAACGGGTCTGCGACAGGTGCATGCGGGCAAAATAGGTTTGTAAATCCGCGGCAACAAAGCCGTCCAGACCATGTTCACACATATACCATTGGCGATAGCGCCGGTTCAAAGCGGCGATGACGAAGGGGGTCTGCAAGGCCATCGCGATGGAATCGGCGACGCAAAGTGGTCCGGCCGACTGATCTTCGCTGAGTATTTGATAACGTTGAAGAATCTCAGACTTTTGCTCTTCAAACTTCGGCGGTGGATACGAAATCATCCCCAAAATCTCCCGTGTATTTTTTCTCTCTCTGAGGGAAACTAGGTATAAACCACTATAGGTTGTAAATTAGTTTACATATCGCAGATTAGGTGTGACACGTGTCACGCCATGGGCGGGACCCGTCTGCTCGCGCCGTCGCAAAAAAGAGACCCGCGCCGAGGCGCGGGTCAGTCAAAATGGAGATTTGGAAACGGGCGTTTCCATAGTCTCTACGTCTCAGCTCACAAAAGCGTTCCAATTTTTTTGAGATTTTTCCGGGCGGCTTGAGCCGCGCTCAGGTCAGGCCGCAGACTGGACCAATTGTTCGGCATATCCGCACAGGTCGCTAATATTCTGTAGCGGCAATTCTGATTCGTCGAGATCTATATCTTCGATCTGATCGTCATTGCGCATGGCCTGCAGCTTGGCGCGGGCGCGATTGATCCGGCTCTTGATCGTGCCGACCGAGCATTTGCAGATCTCGGCCGTCTCTTCATAAGAATACCCCATGGCGATGACGAGAATGAATACGTCGCGCTGTTCGCGCCCCAGCCGGAACACTTGCTGAATGGCTTCGGAACACTCGGCGCGATGAGACAATTGGCAATCGGCCACCAGTCTGTCTTCCAGATCGCTCGGATCATAACAGTCGATGCGCTTGTTCTTGCGCGCATCCTGAAGGAATTCATTCCGCGTGATCGTCATCATCCAGGCTTTGAAACTGCCTTTCTCGGGCGAGAAAGACTTGCGCGCATTCCACGCCTTCAGGCAGGCATTCTGGACGATATCGTCGGCCCGGGCCGCATCGCGACACAACATGCGCGCGAAGCCGCGAAGCTCTGGTAGTATTTTCTCTAGCTCAACCGCAAACATGGATCAGCCCTTTCCCGGATCCAGAACTCGGCGGCGTTGGTTAATTAAGCGTAAATAGTATTAATAACTTGGAAAGTTTGTTCGACTTTTAGTTGTTTTAAGTGAAAATCTACAAAGAGCGGGTTTTGTTTGAACAAGACTTGAGGGGCGTTTCAGATCCATTTTGGTGAGGAATTTCATAGCCAATTCAAAAGACTAACTGGGCATCCGGCGCGCGCCGTTGCATCGGTTCGGTCCCGCGTCCCGCGCGATAAACTGTTAAGATACAATTTCTCGTCGTTTTCGGAAACGAAGTGTTAGGCAAGCAAATCTATCAAGAGTTGAATACATGAGAATTCGCGATGTTTTCCGACCGACTGCAAGACCTTCTGCCTGATTTACGCGCCTATGCGCGGCTGCTCTGCGGGGATCCCGTGCGGGCAGATGATATTGTTCAAAATGCCTGTTTGAAAGCCTGGCAGGCCCGCGAGACATTCGATCCTGAAAAGGGCCCTCTGCGCGGTTGGCTGTTTCGCATCCTGCGGAACGAATTCTATTCCCAGATCCGCAGCGACCGCTTGCGCTCGACAGAGGCCTCGACCTTGCTGGAGAGTGAGCATGTGGCCGAATGCGACTTCGAGCCTCGGTCAGACCTCTCACGCATGCTGCAGGCGATCCAGACATTGAAGCGCGCCCAGCGCGATGCCTTCCTGCTGGTTGTCGCGGCCGGCTTTACCTATGAAGAGGCGGGCGACGTTTTGGGCTGCGCGCCGGGCACCGTGAAGAGCCGCGTCAGCCGCGCGCGCGAACTCGCTATGGGGCGGTTTCATTCCGAAGGCTGGTCGCACAAGATCGGGGCACAGTATGTCTCACCCTTGACCCAGTTGCACGAAGCCCTGGATCAAATTCAGGCCTTCTCGCCCGCGGCTTGAGTTTGAAACCCCTCTAAAGCAGCCGTGTTTCCTCGAGCAGATCGGGCAGATCATTCTCGTACAGAACAACATCCTGTTCGCGGGCAATCTCACCGACCAGCCGGCGCGCGTCAGCAAAGCTCGGCCGCGTATGAAAGTCCGTCTCGGTTTGATCGATGGCGCTGACAAAGGCCGCGATGCGATCCGGATTGACCACAATCACTGTGTCGCAATGATCCGACGCGTACTGACCCAATCGATCATGCACGCGATCATGTTCCAGGCCGAGTTCAGCAACACCCGGTGTGACCAGGATCGATTTGCCATCCCGATGCCGGGCCAGGTCGCGCAACACTTTCACGGCATTCTTGAAGCCGATTTCATTCGAATTATAGGCATCATCCAGGATCAACGGCTGACCCGGCGTTTCGACTTTCTGGAGCCGGTGCTGGACCTGTTCCACATCCTTAGAGAAGGCCGCGATGCGCGTCGCCGAAGCCGGGTCGATCAAATAGGTCGCGACGACGGCGAGGGCCGAGTTGAGAATATTATGATCGCCGAGGAGCGGTAACGTATAGCTCAGGGCAGGCGCACCAGGGGCGCTGCGATCCCGAACGGAAATCGCCCAATTGCTGTCCTCCAGCACTGCATTGACGATCTGAAAGTCCGCCTCTGCCGTATCACCGACCGTGCGGACCAGGTCCGGATATTGCGCTTTCAGGTCAGCGAAGGGCTTGTGGGTCAGGATTTCCAGCGGGAGTACAGCACGTCCGCCCTTGGCACAGACATGTTCGACCAGTTCCGACTTGGCCCTGGCGATGGTGGCGATGTCGCCAAACCGTTCCGTGTGCGCGTTTCCAATCGCAGTGACGATGGCAAAGTCAGGATCTGCAAAGTCGCACAGGCGTTTGATCGAGCCGATGCCATAGGCGCCCATTTCAGCGATGAAATATTTGTGCCCGCGTTGCAATTTCTCGCGAATGTTCCGGGTCAGGCCGAGGACGGTATTGATGCTGCCTGGGCTGTAGAAAACCGGTCCAGCGGCTTCCAGAATCTCTGCCAGAATATGCTTGGTCGTGGTCTTGCCGAAAGACCCGGTTATGCCAATGGTCACGGGCTGATACGTCTTCAGCTTCTCGACCGCTTCATCGATAAAGCCCTGATTGACCTTTTCCTGGAACGGGCGGAGCAGGCGATTGGCCAGCATGATCAGGCCAGGCGTCAGTTGCAGCACAATCAGCGTCGCAAGCGGATGCAGATAAATCAGACCCAGGCTGAGGATAAAAAAGCCCCGCGCGAGCCAGCGAATGCGCCGCAAACGCTCTGTCGCCACCAACTTTTTCTTATAGGCATATCCCCGCTCGCGCAGGGCGAGGCCTGCCAGCAGGGCTGCTGCTAAAAGCCAGGCCCAGACACCCAGGCCGATTTGCGTCTGAACGATAAAGATGATGACCAGGCCAAGCGTCGCCAGCACATCAAACAGGCGCACCCGCAAGACGGCCCCGAGGAATCGTGAACTGTCATACTCTTCCTGCTGGAAATAGGTCAGGATCGTATTGATCCGCACCCATCCAAAGCCGAGCAGGGCAAGCAGAAAGAGCGCAAAGGGAAGGTGGGTCATGCCAGGCTCAATTGCTCCTTGATGCACAGCGCGATCTGATGGCGTCCGCGATCCAGAATGGAGATGTGATCATACTGCGGGCAGACGATCAGCTCCGCCTGAGGAATGCCCGCGGCCAGCTTGCGGCCCACTTCCACCGGCGTATCGCGGTCCAGGCCGCCATAAATCAGCGTGGTCGGACAGGAAATATCGGCCAGCGTGTCGGTCTGGTCTTCATTGACTGTCTTCACGAAAATATCGCGCAGGCCCGTTTCCCGACTTTGAATGTAATCCAGGCTGCCATACTGGTTTTCCAGCGCCTGCAGCTCTGCATCGTCCCTGGCCCTGGCTTTGCGATATTTGAACGCCCAGCCGCGCCGACGCCCATTCAGTTTTTGCAATGTCGACCGCGTCCGCGGCACACCTGCAGAGGCGACCAGAAACAGGTGCCGGATCGCCTCCTTCTGCGTCGCGGCGATCCGCATGCCGACGCGTCCACCAAACGAGTGACCGACCCAGAGAAAGCTGGACAGTCCATGTTCTGATTTCAGGAAGTCCAGCATATGCGCCGCATAGTCTTCGGTGCCCCAGGTCTCGTCCGGGCGCGGCGTGTCGCCAAAGCCGGGAAAATCCACCAGATAGGAGCTCGCCACGGGCGCCAGCGCTTCGGCCACGGGGATAAAATCGCGATAGGTCCGTCCCCAGCCATGTCCGAACACGACGGCTGGTTTGCTGGTATCCCCAATTTGAACCAAATTTGGCTTCAATGCTGTGGTCATAGACTGGCTTGATCCCGCTCGGCGATTCGCTCTCTATACTCTAGGCGGACCTTAGACTTAAGACTGGTGAAAAATTGGCAAAATCGCTCAAAACTGTGATTATTTTTGGCGGCGCAAGCTCCGAGCACGATGTCAGTGTGGTCAGCGCGCACCAATTGATGGACGCGGCAGATGTCCGGACTGTCGACATTCTGCCGGTCTATACCGACTTTGCGAACCGGTTCTGGATCGGATCCAGCCTGCGCGATATCTCCAAATACAAGCCGCGTCCGCCTCTGGGCCAACAGGTGACGTTTCGCTGGGGCGACAATGGCCCGGTCGTCTGCGCCATGGATGGCACGGTCATTCAGCCGGTCGATTGTGTCCTGCCAGTGTTTCACGGCACATTTGGTGAGGATGGCCGCATTCAGGCCTATTTCGAGCTGCTCGGCATTCCCGTCACCGGACTGTCCGCCTCAAGCACCTCGATCGCGATGCGCAAGGATGTGACCAAGGCCCTGGTCAAGGCGGCCGGCGTCAATGTCTTGCCCCATGTCGCGGTCAGCCGGGCGCAGATCGAAGATGCCGACATGATCCTGCCAGACGTTCAGGCGGCGCTCGGCTATCCGGTCATCGTCAAGCCCGCCAATCTCGGCTCCAGTGTCGGGGTTGGCCTGGCCAAGTCGGCAGATGAGGTCTGGCCGCTGGTGGAATATGTGCTGAAGAAAGACACGCTCGCTTTGATCGAGCCGCAGGTACAGAACCTGGTCGAATATAACATCGCCATGATCGCCAAGGGCGAGGAGATCCACCTGTCGGCGATTGAGCGACCGAAATCAGGCGCGGAATTGCTCGATTTTCGCGAGAAATATCTCTCCGATAGCGGCGGCGCCAAAGGCACGTTCAAACCGTCTGAGGGTATGTTGTCCCTGACCCGCGACATCAATCCGGACCTGCCCAGGGACTTGCAGGACAAGATCCACGATTATGCCCGCCGGACTTTCTCGGCACTGGGCAAACGCGGCGCCCCGCGCATTGATTTCATGTCGAACAAGGCGACGGGCGAGCTCTGGTTCAATGAGATCAATGCCATTCCAGGCTCATACGGGTTCTTCCTGTGGGAGGCGGCGGCGCAGCCCATGCTGTTCCCTGAATTGATCCAGCACCTGATTGATGAAGCCACCGGGGACACGATCAAGACCTTCGAGGACCCGGTGCCACAGGATGCGCGACTGCTGCCGAGACGGTAGGTCGGGTTGTGTCCCGGTGTATGGCGCTCGGAAAGACAGCTTCGGGGTGCGGACATAAGGCAAGCGACCGATGAGGGGCGAATTTTGGTCGTACGACACACCGACGGCTATTGACCCTTTTTAGATGTCTCAACGAGTGATTCAGAACAGCCTGGTCCAATGCTATTGAAATTCAGTTGCAACAGTTTTGATGTACGTGTTACTGGCGATTATGAACTCAAATATGCTGGCACAAAGACTAAAAACTATTCGTAAGGCGCGGAAAATGGGCCGGGGCAGGCTCGCCAAGTTGTCCGGCCTCAACGAAAGACAAATTGCACGGATTGAGCGGGGCAATGTGCAAGAGTCGG
>JBCCZH010000035.1:0-14769 GCA_039188075.1 Pseudomonadota bacterium | reverse complement strand
TTGGACAGTGCGTCTAGCTGTTCCTGCATGGCCGCCATCTGGGCCCGCAGGATTTCCATGGCGTCAGAGTCCGGGGCGGCGGCGCCGCGCTCCCCGCGCTTGGACTTGCGCGCCGACATGCCGGGCGTGAACATGCGCATGGCATTCTCGAACATTTCCATGTTCGCGCGCGCCTGTTTCTCGAACATGTTAAACGGATTGGCGGTGCCCATGGCCTTGGTCCAGCGCTCCTGACTTTCGGAGAAACTGTTCATACTCATTTCCAGCCAGGCGGGCAGCAGGCTTTGCGACCCGGCACCATAGAAGCCGATCAGCTTGCGCAGGAAGTTAACCGGCAAGGCGCCTTCGCCCTTATTCTCTTTTTCGAAAATGATCTGGGTCAGCACCTGGCGCGTCAGGTCCTCACCGCTTTTGGCATCGACCACTTCAAAATCGACTTCGCGTCGCACCAGATCCGACAGGTGATCCAGCGTGACATAGGAAGAGGTCGACGTGTCATACAGCCGACGATTGGCGTACTTCTTGATGATCACCGTTTCGGCCGCGCCATTCGATTTTGCCATGTCCTGCCCTTTCTTTTTTCAACGTCCCAAATTCGTGCTCGTTTCCGCAGCGTTATCTGCTACGGTACCTATGCCGACGAATGTCTAAGTACAGGCCATATCAGCAACGTGCTTACATCGAATTGAGCAGACGCAGCAAATTTTATGCTGCGCAGCATAACGGGAGAAGAGATCATGTCTAGAACGGCACTGGTAACTGGGGGAACGCGGGGCATTGGACTAGGAATAAGCTCCGCCTTGAAAGCCGCAGGCTATCAGGTCGCGGCCAATTATGGTGGCAATGACGCAGCCGCCCAGGCGTTTGAGGCTGAAACAGGCATCAAGTGTTTCAAGTTTGATGTGTCTGACTTCGAAGCGGTCGGCGCGGGCATCCAGTCGATCGAAGCCGACCTGGGGCCGATCGACATTGTCGTCAATAATGCCGGCATCACCTGGGACGGACCGTTCCACAAGATGAGCCTGGAGCAATGGCAAAAAGTCATCGCGGTTGATCTCGACTCGGCCTTCAACGTGACGCGTCAGGTCTGGGAAGGCATGCGCACGCGGGGCTTTGGGCGCGTCATCAATATCTCCTCGATCAATGGCCAGAAGGGTCAGTTTGGACAGGTCAATTACTCCGCCGCCAAGGCAGGTCTGATCGGGTTCACCAAAGCGCTGGCACAGGAAGGTGCCAAAAAGGGCATTACGGTCAATGCTGTCTGTCCCGGCTATATCGACACAGAGATGGTCCGTGCCGTGCCGGAAAACGTTTTGGAGAGCATTATCTCGACCATTCCCGTCGGACGGCTTGGCAAGGCCGAGGAGATTGCCTCCATGTGCGTGTATCTTGCGAGCGATGATGCTGCCTTCATCACCGGGGCGACCATGACGGTGAATGGCGCGCAATATATTGCCGGCTAAGGCCCGCGCCAAAGCGTGACATGCAAGGGGTGCTGCAGCCGTAGCTCGCCGTCGGCCAGCCAGCCGCGAACTTCCACACTTGTGCCGCTGGCCATGCCGCAGACGGCCATTGCGTCGCGATCAACGCGAAGTGTGATTTCTGAGTCTTGCAAAAAACGGCGGCATCCAGGGGCATAACGGTCATCTTCCAGACGAGGGGCGAACTCCCCCAGGGTCGCTGTGACAATCTTGAAGCCGCGATCGCCGACACTCCAGCTGTCGATCGGGCGCGGCGCGTATTCAGATCGGCCCCAAACACCAAGTTCCTGTTTGCGTGCCGCCTGTTCCGCGATGAGCAGGTCCTGCCCACGTGCGGCGGTGCTGCCAAACAGGCGGACTCGCGCGGCCCCTCGCGCGATCATTTCATGATTGAGCCAGAGGCGCGGTCCGGCTGAATCGATCGTAACAACATGCGCCAGTGCGCGGTCATAACGATCGCGGGTCATGCCGGGATAGAAGAGTTGAACCCGTCGGCCGAGCGTCATGTCTTCAAGCAGCCGTGCGCTTTCGCCCGAATAGGGTTCGGGCGCGCCATCGGGCGGCGACAGAACCGGTGCGACGATGGAGATCAGGCGCACGCGCTGACCCGTATCAAGAATCAACCCATCGCCGTCGATCACCTTGGTGACGCGGCCGGTTTCCCCGGGCTGCATATCGGGCAAAGGCGCGTCGCGAGCGCAAGCGAACAGAATGAAACAAATCATCCAGACCCGATTTCGGATCATGGCTCCTCTTCAATCTGTCCCCTAAACGGATTATGACCCTCTTATACGGTCCCGTAGCTCAGTAGGATAGAGCAACAGATTCCTAATCTGTAGGTCGCGCGTTCGAATCGCGCCGGGATCGCCATGTGCAGCCTCATTAAGCAAGACTTAATCGCCATCACGCAAGGTGGCGCCATAAATATAAGAGCTTGTTTTGGAGATTATGGATGTTGCGTGCAACTGCATTTGCGCTGGCGATGCTCGGCGTATTTTCAGCCCCCGCTCAAGCCGCGGGCTTGAAAGCCACCCAATCGGTTGAATTGGCGACTGTGTCCGTGGATACGGACGGCGCGGAGACTCTGACCTTTGCGCCCGCCACGGATGTCGAACCTGGCGAACAGGTCCGCTATCGCCTCGCCTATACGAATGAAGGTGTCGAAGCCGCCGACAATGTCAGCCTGGTCATGCCCGTGCCAGCTGAAGTCACTTTTCTCGAAGGGTCGATTACCGGCAACGCCGGACAAGTGACCTTCTCCAGTGACAATGGTGAGAGTTTTGCCGTGCGTGAGCGCGTTCTGATCAAGGATGGCGAGACAGAACGCATCGCTACGTCGGCTGAAATCACTCACATAAAATGGGTCTTTGCCGAGCCGATCGCGCCGTCGGAATCCGGGGCGATCAGTTTCATGGCTGTGCTCAAGTAAAACCGCACCGCCAACGGAATCCGGCCCCGACGTCTCTGGCGTCGGGGCTTTTTTAATGCGGGTCAGAGATAATAGTTCAGCTTCAAGCCTGGTTCCGACCAGCGGCATTTGGCAAGCTTGCCGGTGCCGGACAAGGTCACCCAGGCATCGCCCAGATCGTCGCCACCAAAGCAGATATTGGTGACGAATGGATCTGGAAATGCCGTATGCGAATGATCGCCCTCTGGTGTGATCGTGGTGATGCCGCCATTGAGAATGGTCGCGACGCAGATATTCCCGGACGCCGCGACAGCCAGGCTGTCAAAATATTGCAGGCTGGGCATCGCAGCGACCACGCGGCCTTTATTGAACGGCGTGGCCTGTTTCGCCTCACCCGGCGTGTCGAGATCAAAGGCCCATAACCGCGCCGTCATCGTATCGGCCATGTAGACGGTCGTTTCATCCGGTGACAGTCCGACCCCATTGGGGGAGATATGATTGTGATCGAGTTCAATCGCTTCAGAGGCGCCATTGGCAAGGAAGAACAGGCCGCCCACATCGCGGTGGCGCGGGAAGGACTTGCCGAGATCGGTGAAATAGAGATTGCCCTGCCGGTCAAAGACGAGATCATTCGGCCCCCGCAAGGGATGGCCATCGACGGTGTCGAGCACGCGTTCCACCTTGCCTGTGGAAAGGTCGATCCGCTCGATCCGACCGCCTGAATAATCGTCAGGACAATGACCCGGGATCAGCAATCCGTCGCGCTCATGATATTTGAAACCGCCATTGTTGCAGATCCACAGCGCGCCATCCGGCCCGATCGCGGCGCCGTTTGGCCCGCCACCGGGTTCAGCGATCACTTCGCTTCGGCCATCGCCCCAGATCCGGGTAACGCAGCCCTTGGATATCTCGACCAGAATAATCGATCCATCCTGCATCCAGACCGGGCCTTCCGGAAAGCCCAGACCTTCCGCGACAATTTCAAATTCCATTCCGACACCTCCCGCTGCTTTTCGGGCAGTGTGACGCGGAGCTGGCAGCGCAGCAAGGCTTACGCGAGGCGATCCAGAACGCGAATGGTAAAGGCGTGCTGGTTCTTGTCGTCCGCCTGGATATGGCGGCTTTCGGTTTCCTGAAACGCCGTCTCATCAAAGTCCGGGAAAACGGCGTCGCCATCGATGACGGTTTCGACTTCGGTGATATAGAGCCGGTCGGCCAGAGGCAGAGCGGCGGCGTAAACGGCGCTGCCCCCCGTGACGAAGATTTCCGATTTCCCGGCGGCGCAGGCCAGCGCGCGTGCGGTTTCGACGGCCGCCTTCGTCGCCGAGAAGACTCGGGCTTGCGGCGCAGCATACTGAGCATCGCGGCTCAATACGATATTGTCGCGGCCCGGCAATGGCCGGCGCGGCAGGCTTTCCCAGGTCTTGCGCCCCATGATGACCGGACAGCCTTTGGTCACGGATTTGAAGTGTTTGAGATCATCCGACAAGCGCCAGGGCAGATCATTATCCTTGCCGATCACGCCATTTTTTGCGCGCGCAGCGATCAGACAAAGCTTCACATCTGTGCTCACGGCCATCTCCTGTAAATCGTGCACGCTCGTTGCTGGCCTTACGCGCGTTTGGTCGTTAAGAGCAAGCTTCGGTTTGTCGGGATAGGATGCTGAATGCTGGCTGATATTATGAATGGGTTGGTGAATGCGCTGACCAATGGAAATCCGGACGATCTGCTGATCGTTTGCCTTGGTTTGGTGGCGCTTTTCTATCTCGTCTATTCCCTTGGTGGCCGGGCCTGGGCCTTCATCTATGTGGCCCTGATTCCGTTTCTGAACTGGTCCTTTGCGGTGGTGCCAAACCTGGAATTTGCCGGCGGGTTCAATCTCATGTGGCCGGGTCAGGAGCGCACGCCGGGAAGCCTGTTGCTTCACCCGATGACGCTGATCACCGGTCTGGTCTTTGTGGTTCGCGACTTTGTACAGCGTGAAATGCATCAGCGAGTGCTCGTCTGTATGGCCTTCGCGATTGGCTGGTCCTTCTATTATGCCTGGCCTGTGATCGCTCTAGCGTCTGGTCTCGCCTTCGCGATTTCGGAATTCTTCGACTGGCTGCTCTTCACCTTCACCAAGTATCGCCTTTCAACCCGCATCGTGATTTCAAGCGCGGTCGCTGCTCCTATCGATACTACGGTCTTCCTGTACGGCGCCGGATTGGCCCGGCACTATAATCTCGGCGAAGCGGTCGGCGACACGTTCAACTTTGCAAACTGGGTTGTGTTCGTGATCGGCAAAATGGTCGGCGCGGTGGTCGTGTCGTATATGATCCGGCGCCGCGAAGACGCAGGCGAGATCTCGCCCCACGAAGCTTAACCCGGCGCGAAACTGTCGGATTGAGCGCGCAGCCAGTCCGCCGCCAGATGGGTGGTCTCGGCTTCGTCCCGCAGCGCGCCGGGCGAAAGCAGCTCATAGGCCAGGTCCGCCGGAACAGCTTTGTCTTCGGTGACCCGGTGAATGATATGATGCGGCTGTAATTCAGACGGATGCTGGCAGCCTGCCGCGCCAACCACTTCCATCAGCGCCGCAACCGTATTCTTGTGGAAGTGATAGACGCGCTCGGCCTTGTCCGCGACGACCAGGCCGCGCTGTCGGCCCGGATCCGAGGTCGCGATGCCGGTCGGGCAGGTATTATTATGGCAATGCAAGGACTGGATACAGCCGAGGGAGAACATGAAACCGCGGGCCGTGTTGATCCAGTCTGCGCCGAGGGCCAGCGATGCGGCCATGTTAAAGGCCGAGACCTGTTTCCCGCTGGCGGCGAGCTTGATGTCATCCTTCAATCCACACCCCACCAGCGCATTGCGGGCAAAGACCAGACCCTGACGCAGCGGCGCGCCGACATGATCAAGAAACTCGCCCGGCGCCGCACCGGTGCCGCCTTCGGCGCCATCCACGACGATGAAGTCGGCGCGCTGGCCGGTCTCCAGCATGGCTTTGCAAATGGCCAGGAATTCCCAGCGATTGCCGATGCACAGCTTGAACCCGATCGGCTTGCCGCCTGACAGCTCGCGCAATTGATCGACGAAATCGAGCATCTCTCTGGGCGTCGAAAAGGCCATGTGATGCGGCGGTGAGTAGCAGGTTTCACCGACCGGAATGCCGCGCGCTTCGGCAATTTCCGGGGTTACTTTCGCCCCAGGCAGGACGCCGCCATGACCAGGCTTGGCGCCCTGGCTGAGCTTGATCTCGATCATCTTGACCTGATCGCTTTTGGCCGTTTCCTCAAACTGGACGGGGTCAAAGCCACCGTCTGGGGCGCGGCAGCCGAAATAGCCGGAGCCCAATTCCCAGACCAGGTCACCGCCGCCCGCCTTGTGATACCGCGACACGCCGCCTTCGCCGCTATCATGATAGAAGCCGCCTTTGGCCGCGCCCCGATTGAGGGCTTCAATCGCATGCGCGCCGAGCGATCCGAAACTCATGGCGGAAATGTTGAGCACACTGGCGGAATAGGGCTGGCCGGTCCCCGGCGCCCCAATCTGAATTCGGGGATCTGTCTCGTCGGGATGGTTCGCAGAGATCGAGTGCGCCAGCCATTCATAGGGCGGGCTTTCAATATCGAGATGACTGCCAAAGGGTTCGACCGAGGAGACATTCTTGGCCCGCTTATAGACCATGGCGCGCTCTTCATGATTGAACGGGCGGCCTTCAGTCTGGCTTTCGACCATATAGGACCGAAAGAAGGGGCGCATGGCTTCGGCAATCCATCGCATCCGTCCGAGGACCGGGAAATTGCGCCACAAAGTGTGCCGGGTCTGGACGAGGTCATACAGTCCCAAAAGGGCGATCCCGGCCAGAACCGCCGCCGGGGCATAAAGCCAGGGCCGAGACAGGGCGCCCCAAAGGCTGAGGCTCAGCAAGATCAGCACGATCATGAATGGAATAAAGCGGATCAAAAAAAGCCCCCTTCGATGGTTCGAAGGGAGCCTATTCGTGTCCGGGTTTTCAGGTCAATCTTTGACCACCTAGAACCCGTTCAGTTTTGCATAGCGATCACGATGAAAACTTGCGCCGCCCAGCAGGGCCTCCTGAACGCGGGCGCGTTTCATGTAGAGGCCGCTATCATGGTCATCGGTCATGCCAATGCCGCCATGGAACTGAACCGTCTCGTTCGAGACCAGATGGATCAGATCCGACGCGCGGGCCTTGGCCAGACTGGCCAGTTCGGCTGTGTCATTGCGGTTCTCGTCAATTCCGGACAAAGCCGCACCCACACAGGACCGCGTCAGTTCCAGCTCCGTGAACATTTTCGCAGCGCGGTGCTGCAAGCTCTGGAATGAGCCGATCAACTGGCCAAACTGTTTGCGGGTTTGCAGGTAGTCGAGCGTCATGTCGAAAGCGGCTTGGGCACTGCCCAGTGCTTCGGCCGCGACAGCGATCCGACCGCGATCCAGTGCCGGCTCGAGAATTTCCCAACCGGCATCAACGGCGCCGATGACATGGTCTTCGCCGACTGCGACATCTTCCAAATGCAGATGCGCCGCGCCATGGGAATCGACTGTGTTGAGCGCCTGAACCGTCAGACCATTGGCGCCATTCGGGACAATGAACAGGCTGAGCCCATGCGCCTGACCGGCTTCACCAAAGGTGCGCGCGACCACAATGAACATATCGGCATGATGGCCATCCGAGACGAAGCGCTTCGCCCCGTTCAGCGTATAGCCCTGGCCATTGCGTTCCGCTTCGGTGGCAATGTTGAGCGGCGCATGATGGGTGCCTTCATCGAGCGCCAGGGCGACGGTAACCTCGCCACTGGCAATTTTCGGCAACCATTCCGCCTTTTGCGCCTCTGATCCGCCAAGGGTCAGAAGGCTGGCACCGAGCACCGCGGTCTGCAGCAGCGGGGTTACGGCGATGGTGCGCCCTTGCGCCTCCATGATCTGGCCCATGGCGACCATGCCGAGACCGACGCCATCATATTCTTCCGGGACGAGCACCCCGAAAAAGCCAAGCTCGGCCAGTTTGGCGCGCGTATCGGCATCAATGCCATTGGCGCCGCCATCGCGCAGTTCGCGCAGATGCGTGACCGGCAGTTCGTCGCGCGCGAAGGCCATGGCCGTGTCGCGCAGCATTTGCTGATCTTCAGACAGAATGAACGCCATTATTGATGCTCCCTCAGGCCAAGCACACGTTTGGCAATCACGTTGAGATTGATTTCGCTAGTGCCGCCTTCGATCGAATTG
This sequence comes from Pseudomonadota bacterium, assembly GCA_039188075.1. GTDB lineage: Bacteria > Pseudomonadota > Alphaproteobacteria > Caulobacterales > Hyphomonadaceae > Henriciella. The sequence goes on along the minus strand of JBCCZH010000035.1, from coordinate 6,645 downwards.
CCTTTCGAACGCAACCAGCCGCGCGTCGCTTTCTTGGCGTCTTCGGCAAATCCGTCGCCAGACCAACCGAGACCGTCCGTGCCCAGGGCTTCGACGATCAGTTCGCACTTGTCCTGATTCATCTTTGCAGCGGCATATTTCATGATCGATGCGGTATGGCCGACTTCCTGTCCGGCCTTGGCTTGCTCGGTCGAGCGTTGCACGGTCAGGCCGAACGCCTTGGCATACATCAGGTGGTCCGTGATCCGGGCGCGTAGGTCACCATCGGTGACGCGGCCGGTTTCATCCACGCCGACATGCTGTTTGGCATATTCCTGCGGCGGCAGGATGCCTGAGCCGCCTGTGCCGCCAAAGCCGCCTGCGGAAATCGATGAGCGCTCGAATTGCAGTAAGCGTTTGGCAATCGTCCAGCCTGCATTCAGTTGTCCGACCAATTGATCTTTCGGCACTTTGACATCGGTGAAAAAGGTCTCGCAGAAGGGCGATGAGCCAGAGATCAGCTTGATCGGCCGTGCCTCGACGCCTTCGGTCTCCATATCAAAAACCAAGAAGCTGATGCCATCATGCTTGACCGTCTTGTCGGTGCGAACCAGGCAGAAAATCCAGTCGGCCTGATCGGCATAGGAGGTCCAGACTTTCTGACCATTGATCAGCCAGTGATCGCCTTTGTCCTCACACTTGGTCTGCAGGCCCGCCAGATCCGACCCGGCGCCCGGTTCAGAATAGCCCTGACACCAGCGCGTCTTGCCTTTGACAATGTCCGGGATGTAGCGCTTCTTTTGTTCGTCATTGCCGAATTCCAATAGTGCTGGCCCGAACATCCAGAGCCCGAACGAGAACAGAGCCGGACGGGCTTTGATGCGCCGCAATTCCTGTTGCAGAACGCGCGCCTGGGCCTTGTTCAGACCCCCGCCGCCATACTCTGCCGGCCATTCCGGCGCCGTCCAGCCGCGCTCGCCCATGCGCTCCAGCCAGACTTTTGAGTCTGGGTTCTTGAACGCTTCGCGGCGTCCGCCCCAGACGATTTCATCATCCTTCATCGGCGTGCGCATGCTGGCCGGACAATTCTCTTCCAACCAGTCGCGCACTTCGGTGCGAAACGCCTCGAGTTCCTCGGGGGCATCAAACGCCATGATTATTCTCCCGTTTCCCTGCCTGTTCAGGCAGCTTTGCTTGCTTCAACGTCTCAACATAACCGGCGCTTTTGATGATGGCTATCTATCACGCTGGGTTAGATCCGGTTCCTCAAGCCCTTTGCGCAATGGTGTGATGCGCGATTGCCGGATCTGACAGGCGATTTGCCGTCTGTGGGATGGAACACTCTTCGTCCAAGCCATGATCATGGAAGAGCGAGGATCGGATATGAAACCAGGACACGTTTTCGCGCGCGCTTTGCTATGCGCTGGAGGCGCAGCCCTCGCAGCAGCCTTGCTGGCCGCCGCCGACACCGATCATCCCGTTCGTTATCTGCATCTGCAGAACAATGGCGACTATGTGATTAGCGACGTCGAGCTGAAATGGATCACGCCGGACGGCAAGCACAAGTCCAACAAGTTCACCAAGGATCTCCATAAGGATCAGGGGTTTTGTCTCGATCTCGACAAGTTTGGCAATGTACAAAACGGGTCTGAGGTCTGGCTGAAAGCCTATATCGCGCTCGGAGACAATGAGGGCTGCCGGAAGGACAATCCGAGAATTTACACCACAGGCCTGCCCGCCAGCAGCGCAGAGTCGACGCAGCTCTATAAAATGGGCGGTCAGACGAAGACCAATAATATGTGCAAGCTTTCAAGTGGCGGCGATGGAAACTGGGTGACGAATGAGGCCGGGAATTCGGATGACTGTTCCGATCACTAAAGATCTGCATGTTCCTGTCATGCATTCGGCGATCTGAACGTCCAGGCGAGCATTCAATCGACGCCGGATCTAGAAACGCCCCAGGAAGCCATGCTCCGGCCCGGTTTCGATGCCGACTATATTCAGCAGGTGCACGACGACCAGGAACAGTCCGAACACACAGCCCACCATGATCAATCCCCAGGGGAGTTGATGGGGGCGCTGATCCTTTTTCCGAATGGTGCCCATTTTTGATTGTGCGAAAAAACCCAGCGCGATGAAGCTGAAGGCGAGGCTGAGGCTGATAATCCAGTCGAGCACGCGGCCGTCTCTTTCAAGTCTCTGGGTCTGTGCGGGGTCTTTGCCCAGAAAAATGGCGCTTTCGCAAGCTCCCAAATGGCGCGATAGGCCGCAATGGAATGCAACGGCCAATAGAAAGGGCGAGTCAAAATGGCCAGAACGCGCCCAGGCGTCAGCCGGCCTGGCGCACAGACATCCCCGATCAGGCCCACAATCATCGCACTGACAACAAGCGCGACGCCATGCAGACCGATATTGAATTGCGGGGACAGAAAAACAAACAGTGAAACCAGCGTGCAGGGCGCATAGCAAAACGGGGCGAGAATGGCGCCCCCGAGACAGAGCTGCATGCTCAAAAAGGGCAAGATTCCCATTTGTTTCCGCGTCTTGCGCGGCGTCCGCATCAGGACCAGCCAGGTCTGGATAAACCCCTTGATCCAGCGCGACCGTTGCGCCAGCCAGACTTCTAAGCTCGCCGGCGTTTCCTCAATGGTCGGTAGGGACACGGTGCCAGATGCCAGGCTCGCTCTTGCGATCCGCATACCCAGATCTGCGTCTTCGGTGACATTCCAGGAATCCCAGCCGCCCAGCGCCTGCAAAGCATCCTTGCGAAAATGATTGCTGGTGCCGCCAATCAATAAGGGCAGGCGATAGAGTGCGAGACTGGGGAGGAGCAGTCCGAACTGGACGTCATATTCCAGCGCCCATTGTGCCCCCAGCCACCCCCCGCGCGCGGGATCGCCGATCAAGGGTGCCTGGACACAGACAAGATGATCCGGTGCGATCTCGAAGGCATGATGTGTGGCCCGCAACTGATCAGGATGCGGTATGTCTTCGGCATCATATACGGCGACATAGCGCCCGACGGCCTCTGACAGGCCGTGGTTCAATGCATTCGGCTTGGTTCGCGGACCGCCGGCGGGTACGATTTGGAACCGTGTGCGGGACGGAAAGGCAGCCATTCGAGCTGCCGCAATCGTCGCCGCATCATCCGCCTCGAGCAGGATTTGAATATCGAGGCGGTCGGTCGGCCAGTTCAAGTCTGACAGGGCTTTTGCGATTTGCGGAATGACGCTCAATTCCTGATAAAGCGGCACCAGAATGGAATAGATGGGCAGGGTTTCGTCCCGGTCAGAAATGGGGGTGGCCACGCGCCGGGTAGCGCGCATACAGATGCCGACGAAGACCAGAAGCCCGCGCCAGAATATCAGAGCGGAGAAAACCAGAAACAAAACCCATGACAGCGTCATCAGCGTCATCAGCGTGATCAGGGGAAAACAGATCAAGCCCAGGCCAAACATCGCCACGCCGCGATTGATCATGCGCACTTGTCCCGCCGACAACCCGGACCGGAACGACAGATCCTCGCCCAGCCGGGGAAAGTCCGCCACGCGGCGTATGTTGGCTTCGATTGGCTTTGGGGGCGCCGGCACAGGTTGCGAAAAGTTAAACTGTGCGCGTAGAGGGTCAGTTTTCTCATATATAATACTGTATTTATACAGAGAAAAATTCATTACATGAATAAAAATCAAATATAAAAATCGCTCAAGCACCTGTGGATTGAGTTTGCTTGGTCACAACCGCACGTGACTGTGGTGGACATGTTTTCACATTTGTTCTATATATGTTCCATGACTGGTTTACACGTCACCTGGTTTCGTCAAGATTTGCGCGTCCACGACCACGCGGCGCTTCGGGCTGCCTGCCAATCGGCCGCGCGCGAAGGCGGCCGGGTTCTGGCCCTGTTTGTCTGGTCGAACTCGGCCAATTCCGAGGACCAGTTGCAGCTTTCAAGCGATGCTTTCCTGCTGCACGCCTTGACCGACTTGCGCGCGGCGCTGGCGCAACGCGAGGCCATGCTTCACCTGCGTCAGGGCAATGCTCTGGAGATTCTGTCCGATCTACACACGCAGCATCGGATTATGAGCCTGCATACACATGAAACCGGGTCACCCGACCCGTTGGCGCAACAGGCGGAAGCATGGGCCTTGCGGGCCGGCGTTCAATTCAGGTGTCATCACCAGTTTCAGCCCGAAAGCCAACCTCGCGGGCATGAATCTTGGCAGACTGTGTGGGAGCGCTTCATGGCCCGCCCGAGGCATGAAGCCCCGGACATGATTCCATCTGCCAATGTCGGCATCGGAACATGGCCGGAGGCCGCGCGCTCTCCGAATGAGACCGTCTCCAAATTAGAATCGGGCGTATCGTCCGGGGGCCGCAAGCAGGCCATTTCCGAACTGAAGCGTTTTCTCGGAACAGCAGTCAATACGACCCCGAGCACGCAATCGGGACAGGATGCCTTTGCTGCCCTGCGCCCGCATATGGAGCTCGGGACGGTTTCTCTCCGCGAAGTGTGGCAAGCTGCGGTTGGGGCGCATCAACAAGCCCTCAAGGCCGGATTGGACATTCGCGCCGCGTCGATTGCCAGTTTTCTGCACTTGCTTCCGACTCTGTCGCAAGCGCCGGCATCATCATCGCCCGGCCAAACGCGCGCCAGCCGCTTGTCACGGCAGTCCCGAACGTCGACTCCCGGGCAGCAATTGTCCCTCGGATTGGGTGAAACGGGCCAATAAGCGGGGAAAAACGCAGAAAATTACCGAAAAACGATATCTGCATATTGAAAAACAATAAAACGTATGCTAGATAATCTTTGTCAGAGAGACTCCAAAAGGGGCCTCTGATCCCGGCAGACCCGGGCCATATAATAAAGGACTAAAACTATGCAAGCGACTTCCTCCCAAGTCACCACCAGCGTCAGCGCCCCGACCTATTTCGACATTGAAGGCTTCGAAGACGAGCCGGGCGTTTACATCCTCCCAGCACTTCAGCGCGATGCGAAAGCGTCCGGCCGTGACCATTTGCTGGTCGGTCGACGCCGCCGCAGTAAACGCCGCCTGGCACGATAATCGTTCCAGCCCGGCTCTGCTTGATCGCCCCGTCCATTGGATGGGGCGATTTCAGTTGGGGCGTTAAAGGTTCAGCACATCCTTGGGCTTGATAAAATTCCGCAAACGAAAGTGCGCGGGCACAAATGCCCCATCTTCATCAGCCTCGAACAGAACCGCTGCCCCGGTGGGGAGCTTGGACGCGATGCGAATGGCGGCCTGATGGTCGTGACTGCCTGCCGCCCGCAAAATACTGAGCGACAGATCATGCAGGCCCGGATTGTGGCTGATAATGATCAGCGTTCGCGCGCCATCATGGTCAGCAATCAAATCTGACACGCCGCGTTCACCCGCAAGATAGAGATCTTCCTCCAGGATCATTTCGCAATTTTCGAAAACCGCGCTGAGATGCACCCAGGTTTCGCGGGTTCGCCGCGCTGTCGAAACCACGGCCCGTTCCGGCACCCAGCCTTCGGTCTTCAGCGCCACGGCCATGGCAGCGGCAGCCTCATGACCGACTGGCGTGAGCGCCCGTGCATGATCATCAACGCCTTCCGTCCACGGTTCGGTCTTCGCGTGGCGCATTAAAATCAGACGCTGCATCTATGCTCCTCAAGAATGGTGCAGGAAAACTAAACCTGCGAGTCAGGCTTTCCCCGTTGGAACGCCTCCTCATAGGCCTCATTTTCAGTGCAGAAATCAAGCCAATTCACAAGGAGATGTCAGATGAGCCTTCTGCTCGGCGACACCGCCCCCGACTTCGAAGCCGATACGACACAAGGCCGGATCCGATTCCATGACTGGATCGGGGATGATTGGGTTGTGTTCTTCTCGCATCCGGCGGATTTCACACCTGTCTGCACCACGGAGCTCGGCTATACCGCAAAACTCAAGGACAAGCTGGCTGAGCGGGGCGCCAAAGCCCTGGTCATTTCTGTCGATACAGTCGAGCAGCATAATAAGTGGATCGAGGATATCGAGGATACGCAGAATGCCACGGTCAATTTTCCGATCATTGGTGATCCGGAAAAGACCGTCGCGACACTGTACAATATGATCCACCCGAATGCCGATGCCAAAGTCACGGTGCGCGCGGTCTATGTCATCGACAATAACAAGAAGATCCGCGCGTCCATCATCTATCCACCATCCTCGGGTCGGAATTTCGATGAAATCCTGCGCCTGATCGATAGTTTACAGCTGACCGACACGCAGAAAGTTGCAACGCCGGTCAACTGGCAGGATGGCGAGGACGTGATCATCGTCCCGAGTGTCAGCAATGAGGAAGCCGATAAGCTGTTCCCGAAAGGTTATAACGAGATCCGCCCTTATCTGCGGACAACACCGCAACCGAACAAGTGATCGGCTGACCGCCGATCACCTATTCTGAAATGAGGCAGCGGTATCCGCCGCTGCCATTATGGGCGACAATGATCTTGGTGTCGTCTTTGACCCGCATCGCGGTTCCGCCGCACGAGTCCCGCTTGCCCTTGCAGATGCCGCTGCCATCCGCAATCAAGGTGACCCGGCATTGATTTGTGCCTTGCCCGGAACAGCCGAAGGTACGCGACTTGCCCGCCGGCACGGACTTGGTTTTCTCCTCGATGAGGCAAGCTGAGTCTTT
>JBCCZH010000034.1:0-15528 GCA_039188075.1 Pseudomonadota bacterium | reverse complement strand
GACATGGCTTCGCCCTTGGCATTGACGATCATGATCGATGGACGCAGGTCCGCCCCTTTCGAGCCGCGACCATCAATGATCACGCGAGAGGAAATACCCGTCGCTTCGTCCGTCTCTTCACGAGCCGTCAGACCATCAACAATGTCGACCAGACGGATCGTGCCTTTGACTTCCGAGATCATTGGCTGGGCAAATGGATCCCAGTCCGCAATCTTGTCACCAGGCTTGACCTTCTTCTTGTCTTTCACAGACAGCGCTGTGCCATAGGTTGGCTTGAAGGTCTGACGGGTACGCCCGTCAGCATCTTCGATCGACACGACCATATGACGGCCCGTGACGATCAAAGCCCCGTCTTCGCGTTTCACAAAGGTTGGGTTCTCAAACTTGATCTTCCCTTCGACCTGCGCTTCGGCAGAGCTTTCTTCGGCCACCGACGCAGCGCCACCAATGTGGAAAGTCCGCATGGTCAGCTGGGTACCCGGCTCACCAATGGATTGCGCGGCAATGACGCCGACCGCTTCGCCTTTATTGACGATTGTTCCGCGCGCCAGGTCTCGACCATAGCAGGCGACACAAACGCCGATTTTGGTTTCACAGGTGAGCGGCGAACGCACTTTGATGCGATCCACACCCGCATCTTCGATCGTGCGGGCCAGCACTTCGTCAATATAGGTGTTGGCTGGGGCAATCAGCTCCTCTGATTTCGGAGCTTTGACATCTTCTCCTGTAACCCGGCCAAGAATACGCTCGCTCAGAGAGACAACGACATCGGCGCCTTCCATAACGGCCGACAATTCGATGCCTTGATCCGTACCGCAATCGTCTTCAGTGACGATACAATCTTGAGCCACGTCAACAAGACGACGCGTCAGGTAACCTGAGTTCGCCGTCTTCAACGCCGTATCCGCGAGACCCTTACGAGCACCGTGGGTCGAGTTAAAGTATTCCTGGACGGTCAGACCTTCCTTGAAATTCGAGATGATCGGCGTCTCGATGATCGAACCATCCGGACGGGCCATCAGGCCGCGCATACCGGCCAGCTGCTTCATCTGGTTCTTCGACCCACGCGCACCTGAGTGTGCCATCATGAAGACCGAGTTGGTTTCTTCCTGACGTCCGGTTTTCTTGTCCGTGGCGGCTTCACCGGCAGCGTCCATCATCGCATCCGCGACTTTGTCCGTACAGGTCGACCAGGCGTCGACAACTTTGTTGTACTTCTCACCGCGCGTGATCAGACCGTCAGCATATTGACGCTCATACTCAGACACTTGCTCTTTGGTCTGCTCAACAAGTTTCACTTTGGCGACCGGGATTTTCATGTCGTCCTTACCGAACGAAATGCCCGCTTTCGCAGCTTCCCGGAAACCGAGCGCCATCAGACGGTCGGCAAAGATCACAGTCGCTTTCTGACCACAGTGACGATAGACCTCGTCGATCAGCTTGCCGATATTCTTCTTCACCATCACATCGCTGAGCAACTCCTCAGGATCGATTTTGTGATGTCGTGGGAAGATATCTGAAATCATGAAACGACCTGGAGTCGTGTCGATGACTTTGGACAGATCATCGCCGTTCTCATCCTTGGTGTGGAACATCGCCTTGATCTTGGCGTGCATGGACAGCTTGCCAGAGGCCAGCGCATGCTCGAGCTCCGCCATGTCGGAAATCATCATGCCTTCGCCCTGCTCGCTCGGCTTGTCGAGCGAGAGGTAGTAGAGGCCCAGAACGATGTCCTGAGATGGCACGATGATCGGCTTACCATTGGCGGGCGACAGGATGTTGTTCGTCGACATCATCAGGACGCGCGCTTCCAGCTGAGCTTCGAGGCTCAGCGGCACGTGCACGGCCATTTGGTCACCATCAAAGTCAGCATTGAACGCCGCACAGACCAGTGGGTGCAGCTGGATCGCCTTTCCTTCGATCAGTTTCGGCTCGAAGGCCTGGATCCCGAGACGGTGCAGCGTTGGCGCACGGTTCAACAGTACCGGGTGCTCACGAATGACCTCTTCCAGGATATCCCAGACTTCAGGCTTTTCCTTCTCAACCAGCTTCTTGGCCGCCTTGACCGTACCGGCCAGGCCCTTGGCATCGAGGCGGGCATAGATGAATGGCTTGAACAGCTCGAGCGCCATCTTCTTTGGAAGACCGCATTCGTGCAGTTTCATGTTCGGGCCAACCACGATGACCGAACGACCAGAATAGTCGACGCGCTTACCGAGCAGGTTCTGACGGAAGCGACCATGCTTACCTTTCAGCATGTCTGAAAGCGATTTCAGAGGACGCTTATTGGTGCCCGTAATCGTCCGGCCGCGACGGCCATTGTCGAACAGAGCGTCGACAGATTCCTGCAGCATCCGCTTCTCGTTCCGGATGATGATGTCAGGCGCACGCAGCTCCATCAGGCGCTTCAAACGGTTATTCCGGTTGATCACTCGGCGATACAGGTCGTTCAGGTCAGAAGTCGCAAAGCGGCCACCGTCCAGCGGCACCAATGGGCGCAGATCTGGCGGAATGACCGGAACAACGTTCAGGATCATCCATTCTGGCTTGGCGCCAGATGCCAGGAACGCCTCAACGACTTTCAGACGCTTGGAATATTTCTTGGTCTTCAGTTCAGACGTCGATTCCGCGAGATCTTCACGCAGCGTGTCGGCCAGAAGGTCCAGGTCCAGACCTTCCAGAATCTCTTTTACCGCTTCCGCACCGATCATGGCGGTGAACGCGTCTTCGCCGTGCTCGTCCTGAAGATCCATATACTCTTCTTCAGTCAGCAGCTGCTTTGGCTCGAGCGGGGTCAGTCCAGGTTCGGTGACGACATAGCTCTCAAAGTACAGCACGCGCTCAACGTCTTTCAACGTCATGTCGAGCAGGGTTGCGATCCGGGATGGCAGAGATTTCAGGAACCAGATGTGAGCCACCGGCGAGGCCAGCTCAATGTGTCCCATCCGCTCACGGCGAACTTTTGCGAGCGTGACTTCCACACCGCATTTCTCACAGATAATGCCGCGATACTTGATCCGCTTATACTTCCCGCAAAGACACTCATAGTCCTTGATCGGTCCGAAGATCCGCGCACAGAACAGGCCGTCGCGCTCTGGCTTGAACGTCCGGTAATTGATCGTCTCGGGCTTCTTGATCTCACCGGATGACCAACCGCGGATCTTCTCCGGGCTGGCAATCGTGATCCGGATCGCGTCAAAGCTTGGGACTTCTTCTTTTTGTCTGTAAATGCTGGCTACATCTTGGCGCATATGTTTCCACTCCTTGGGAGGGTTTGGTCGATTTCCCCGCCGAAAAACCGACCTTTTGAACCTGTTTACTCTACTGCCCTAATTCAAGGCGTGACAGCTATTCAGCCGCCACTGAGTCTCCGTCATTGTCTCCGATCAGTTCGACATTCAGGCCGAGTGACCGCATTTCCTTGATCAGCACGTTAAAGCTTTCCGGAATACCGGCTTCAAACGTGTCATCGCCCCGAACGATGGCTTCGTACACTTTCGCACGACCCGCCGTGTCATCCGACTTGACGGTGAGCATTTCCTGCAGCGTGTACGCCGCGCCATAGGCCTCAAGGGCCCAGACTTCCATCTCACCGAAGCGCTGACCACCAAACTGGGCTTTGCCGCCCAGCGGCTGCTGCGTGACCAGAGAGTATGGTCCGGTTGAACGGGCGTGAATCTTCTCATCGACCAGGTGGTGCAGTTTGAGCAGATACTTGTACCCGACCGTGACCGGACGCTTGAACTGCTCGCCAGTACGGCCATCAAAGACGACGGACTGACCCGACCCGTCCAGGCCTGCGCGTTCGAGCATCTCGACAATGTCCGGCTCACGGGCGCCATCAAAGACCGGCGTCGCAAATGGAACGCCCTTCTTGAGATTGCCCGCCAGCTCGACCAGTTCCTCTTCGCTTTCCGGCAGCGGCTCGTCCTTGCCATAGACAGTTTGCAGCGTCTTCTTGAGCGCCTTGACGTCATTATTGGCATGCCACTCTTCCAGCGACTCCGTCACCAATTTCCCGAGTCCGGCCGCGGCCCAACCCAGGTGGGTCTCGAGAATCTGTCCGACATTCATTCGCGATGGCACCCCGAGCGGGTTCAGCACGATATCGACTGGCGTTCCGTCTTCCAGGAAGGGCATATCCTCGATCGGGTTGATCTTGGAGATGACACCCTTGTTGCCATGACGTCCGGCCATCTTGTCGCCTGGTTGCAGCTTGCGCTTCACGGCCAGGAAGACTTTGACGACTTTCATCACGCCCGGAGGCAGATCGTCGCCCTGCTGGACCTTGTCGACCTTGTCATTGAAGCGGGCATCCAGCTCGCGAATGGCTTCGTCGAACTGCTCACGCAGACCATCAATTTCGGCCTGAGCCTTTTCAGACTTGAGGGCGATTTCCCAGAGGTCACGATCGCTCAACTCGTCGAGGGCACCCACTGTGATCTTGCCGGTCTTGAAGCCTTTTGGCCCAGCCGCAGCTTCTTTATTGGTCAGTGTTTTGCGCAGACGGTCATAAGTGTTGCGTTCGAGGATAGACTGTTCGTCTTCCTTATCCTCTTGTAGCTGTTCGATCTGCTCACGCTCGATTTGCAGCGCGCGCTGATCCTTGTCGATACCATGGCGGTTAAACACACGCACTTCGACAACTGTACCCGCGTCGCCCGGAGGCACACGCTTGGACGTGTCGCGAACATCAGAGGCTTTCTCACCGAAGATCGCGCGGAGGAGTTTTTCTTCCGGCGTCATTGGGCTTTCGCCTTTTGGCGTCACCTTGCCGACGAGAATGTCGCCCGCTTTCACCTCGGCACCAACGGCAACAATGCCGGCTTCGTCCAGGTTCCGCAGAGCTTCTTCGCCGACATTGGGAATGTCGCGCGTGATTTCTTCAGGGCCGAGCTTCGTATCGCGCGCGGCGATTTCAAACTCTTCCAGGTGGATCGATGTATAGACATCGTCGCGCACGATGCGCTCGGAAATCAGGATCGAGTCCTCGAAGTTGTAGCCGTTCCACGGCATGAACGCGACCAGCACGTTACGGCCAAGTGCTAGCTCACCAAGGTCTGTCGACGGGCCATCTGCGATGATGTCGCCTTTCTTGACCTCATCGCCCACTTTGACGATCGGGCGCTGGTTGATGCAGCTATTCTGGTTCGAGCGGCGGAATTTGGACAGACGATAAATATCGACGCCAGACTTGCCCTCCAGATCTTCTGTTGCGCGAACAACGATCCGGACCCCGTCCACTTGCTCAATCACGCCGGCACGAGACGCCACAACAGCCGCACGGCTGTCACGGGCGACCACGGATTCCATACCGGTACCGACCAGCGGCGCATCGGTTTGCACCAGAGGCACCGCCTGACGTTGCATGTTCGAGCCCATCAGAGCACGGTTAGCATCGTCATTCTCGAGGAACGGAATCAGCGCCGCAGCGACCGAAACAACCTGTTTCGGGGAAACATCCATATATTGAACGTCTTCCTTGAGCACGAGCATGGCCTCGCCATTGACACGAGCGTTGGCGAATTCGTTGACCAGCTCGCCCTTCTTGTCGACCTGTGTGTTGGCCTGCGCGATCTTGTAGAGCTGCTCTTCCATGGCCGAAAGATAGATGACCTCATCGGTCAGCTTACCCTTCTCAACCTTGCGGTACGGGCTTTCGATAAAGCCATACTTGTTCACCCGCGCATGCGTGGCGAGCGAGTTGATCAGACCGATGTTCGGACCTTCCGGCGTCTCAATCGGGCAAATCCGACCATAATGGGTCGGGTGCACGTCGCGCACCTCAAATCCCGCCCGTTCACGCGTCAGACCACCAGGGCCAAGCGCTGACAGACGTCTTTTGTGCGTGATCTCGGACAGCGGGTTGGTTTGGTCCATGAACTGAGACAGCTGCGAAGAGCCAAAGAATTCGCGCACAGAGGCAACGACTGGCTTCGCATTGATCAGATCGTTTGGCATGACCGTATCGATATCAACAGAGCTCATACGCTCCTTGATGGCTCGCTCCATCCGAACGAGACCGATGCGGTAATTATTCTCCATCAGTTCACCGACAGAACGAACACGACGGTTGCCGAGATTGTCGATATCATCGACTTCACCCTTACCGTCTTTCAGGTCGAGAATGACCTTCATGACACCGGTAATATCGTCCTGGCGCAGCGTGCGCTCTGTATCTTCAGCCGGCTCATAGCCACTCACAGCCACTTTCAGGCGCGTGTTCATTTTCACCCGGCCAACAGCCGAGAGATCATAACGCTCGCCATCAAAGAAGAGCTGGTTGAACAAGGCATCAGCCGCTTCCTGGGTTGGTGGCTCACCTGGGCGCATCACGCGATAAATGTCAGACAGCGCCTCAAAGCGGGTATCATTCTTGTCGGCTTTGAGCGTGTTGCGCAGCCATGGGCCGCGACCGCCGCCATCGACATCCAGAACCTCGATCGCCTTGATCTTCTGTTCACGCAGCTCAGCCAGCAATTCTTCGTCGAGAAGGTCGCCGGACTCTCCGTAAATCTCACCCGTCTTGCGGTTGACGATGTCACGCGCGAGGAATTTGTTTTCCAGCGCCGTGGTTGGAAGCAGCAGTTCTTCTGTTTTGCCTTCAGCGATCCGCTTCAGCGCCAGCGCCGTGATCTTGCGATCGGCCGGCGCAACGGTTTTGCCTGATTTGGCGTCAACCAGATCGAAGGTTGGCTTGACGCCTTTCCAGGCATCCGGATTGAAACCCGTGATCCAGCCCTTCTTGTCCATCCGGTAGATGGAGTGGGTGTAGAACATGTCGAGGATCTGATCCGCATCATAGCCCAACGCCATCAGCAGCGTCGTGGCCGGCAGCTTCCGCTTGCGGTCGATCCGAACGTTCAGAATGTCTTTCGCGTCAAACTCAAAGTCGAGCCATGACCCGCGATAAGGAATGATCCGGGCGGCGAATAGGAACTTGCCGGAAGAATGGGTTTTGCCCTTGTCGTGATCGAAGAACACACCTGGCGACCGGTGCATCTGGCTCACAATGACACGCTCGGTGCCATTGACAATGAAAGTACCCTTATTGGTCATCAACGGGATATCGCCGAGATAGACCTCTTGTTCCTTGACTTCTTTGACCGACTTAGCGCCCGTATCTTCGTCAATGTCGAACACAACCAGTTGCAGGCGCACTTTCAGGGGCGCTGCATAAGTCAGGTCACGCTGCATGCATTCTTCAGTATCGAATTTCGGCGGCTCGAACTCATACGAGACATATTCGAGCGACGCGCGCTCGTTAAAGTCGATGATTGGGAACACTGACTTGAAGACACCGCCAAGACCGTCATCGGTCCGCTCTGCCTGCGGTGTGTGCATTTGCAGAAAGTGTTCGTATGAGGAGCGCTGAACCTCGATGAGGTTTGGCATATCGATGGCTTCGGGAATTTTGCCGAAGGATTTGCGGATGCGTTTCTTTTCAGTGAAAGAGAGTGCCATCTTGTCTTCCGTTTTGTGCTGCCAGAGCCGAAGCCCGAAGCCGCGTGTCGCCTAGAACGCGCGCACGCGGCAAAGCCGAAACGACTTTGCCGCGCTTAATTTTGACGAAACGGGATCTCGCGCAAATCCCACCCCGCTTTACTTTACGACCCTCAGACGAGGGCAGAAGTCTTACTTGAGCTCGACGGTCGCGCCAGCTTCTTCGAACTTCTTCTTGATTTCTTCGGCTTCGTCTTTTGCGACGCCTTCTTTGATTGGCTTCGGAGCGCCTTCTACGAGCTCTTTAGCTTCTTTCAGACCAAGGCCGCCCACGACTTCGCGGACAACTTTAATCACGTTGATTTTCTTATCGCCGGCAGACGTCAGGACGACGTCAAACTCGTCTTTCTCAGCTGCCGCGTCACCGCCAGCGTCGCCGCCAGCTGCTGGGCCAGCTACTGCGACTGCAGCCGCTGCTTTAATGCCACGCTCTTCGAGAAAGTCGTTAAGTTCTTTTGCTTCAAGAATGGTGAGGCCGAGGAGCTCTTCACCAAGTTTTGCGATATCAGCCATTTTTCTGATTTCCTGTTACGGGTTGATGTGTGTTTGCTGGTCTTTGTTGTGGAATTGACCTTATGCCGCTGCCTGCTCGCCAATGGCGTTGATCGCGCCAGCGAGTCCTTGGCCAGGCGCGTTGAGGCGCTGACCCAGTTGGCTTGCCTGTCCCAAAAGACGGGCAACAACAGTTGCAATTTGTTCCTCGCGAGATGGCATTTTGGAGAGCGCAGTGACGCCCGCCGCATCAAGAAGTTCTTCTCCCATAAGACCACCAATAATAACGAGCTTTTCGTTATCCTTGGCGAACTCAGATGCACCTTTTGCCGCGGCAACAGGATCATCTGCATAAGCAATGATGGTCTGGTCAGTGAACATGGCGCTGGCCGCGTCACCCCCTTTTCCATCGAGCGCTTTCTTAAAGAGACGGTTCTTGACCACTTTCGCTACGGCGCCCTGCTCTCGCAGTTTGCCACGGAACTCAGTCATCTCCGCAACTGAAAGACCGGTGTAGCGTGCCACGATGACACTGCCTGAGTCAGCAATAACGCCTTCGAGCGTCTTGATGGCTTCGGCTTTTCCGGCTCTATCCATTACGGATCTCCTTCAAACAAGGCGACCGGACCATCCGGACACCTGGGGTTGCCGTTGAAAGCGTTCGACGCTTTCGCAAGCGCCTGCCCAGGGCCTCAGCAGACCAGTCCAATCTGTGGCATCCCACAGACCAACCTGCATCACCCCGTCTATCAGAGGATTTACACTTCAAACGAAGCCACCCATGGTCTCGGACAGGAAACGGGAGATCGACGAATCGCCAATCTCCCGCAAGCCGCGTTCCTTAACCTTTGATCCACAGCCGCGCAACCCCCAAAATCACAAAAGTCAAGAAAAAAATCAAAACCCCGCCAGATCAGTCTGACGGGGTCATGAATTCAAGTTGTGATTGCGATGCCTAGCTGGCGATTGCATCACCTGCGTCAACGACAACACCAGGGCCCATGGTCGAGCTCAGCGCGATCTTCTTTACATAAGTGCCTTTCGCGCCAGATGGCTTGGCTTTCATCAAGGCATCGATGAAGGCGCGAACATTCTTTTCGATCGCGTCTTCAGTGAAAGACGCCTTGCCGATTCCAGCATGAATGATGCCGAGCTTCTCGACCCGGAATTCAACGGACCCGCCTTTGGCGTCCTTGACTGCCTGGCCAACATTTGGCGTCACGGTGCCGACTTTCGGGTTTGGCATCAGCCCGCGAGGGCCGAGAATCTTACCCAGACGACCGACCACAGACATCATGTCCGGGCTGGCAATGACGCGATCAAAATCGGATTTGCCGTTCTGGATCTCTTCCATCAGGTCTTCGGCGCCGACAAACTCTGCACCAGCTTCTTTCGCTTCGTCAGCTTTGGCGTCGCGCGCGAAGACAGCGACACGAACATCTTTGCCCGTGCCGGACGGCAGCGAAACAACGCCGCGAACCATCTGGTCAGCATATTTCGGGTCAACACCGAGATTGACGGCGATTTCGACCGTTTCGTCAAACTTCGAGGTTGCGTTGGATTTGACCAGCTTCACGGCGTCAGTGACGCTGTAAGCGGTCTCTGCATTCACCGTTTCTGCGGCAGCGCGGTAACGTTTTCCAGCCATGCTCTTACTCCACCACTTCGAGACCCATTGAGCGCGCAGAGCCCTCAATGATCTTGGTTGCTTGATCGAGATCGTTGGCGTTCAGATCGACCATTTTCGCTTCCGCGATTTCGCGGCACTGGGCCCGGGTCACTTTACCAGCGACCGAGCGGCCAGGCTCCTGGCTGCCTTTTTTCAGTTTCGCTGCCTTGCGCAACAGAACTGAAGCCGGCGCCGTTTTCACGATGAAGGTGAACGACTTGTCTTGATAATAGTCGATGACGACCGGCAGCGGCAGGCCTTTTTCCATCTTCTCTGTCTTGGCGTTAAACGCCTTACAGAATTCCATAATGTTGATGCCGCGCTGACCGAGCGCCGGACCGACTGGTGGCGATGGGTTTGCTGCGCCGGCAGGAATCTGGAGCTTGAGCTGCCCCAGCAGTTTCTTAGCCATGATAGCCTCTCTGGCATTAAGCGGTGTCTGGTGGTCTTTCGATCCAGACGCCAGGGTTTAGAGGGTCCGTGGTTCGGGCTGACTGCCCCTCCCACAAACGATTTTTGTCACTCTGACGAGCGAAGGCAGGCCTAAAGCACCTTCAGCGTGTGGGGTCAAGCCGAACACACACTCGGATCCAGCGCCGCAACATCACATTTTTGCTGAATGATGAAAAATCAACTTGCGTCCAATCCAGCAATTGTGATGCGTATAAACTTAACGATGTGCGTTATAGTATTTTTTGTCTTTGGAGTGTGGAACGAATGACAAAGTCCAGAATGACGAAGCTTGCGAGAAGTGCGGCTTTGATTGCAGGGGGAATAGTATTGGCGGCATGCGGCGGTGGTGGAGGCGGTGGCAGCACGGTCACGCCCCCGACGCAAGTTTCGCCACCACCCCCTCCTCCGCCGCCCCCTCCGCCTCCGCCGCCAGCCTTCTCTGTAGATGTGTTCGAGCCGGCCAGCGATTTTGAGAATCTCTGCCAGTCGCCAAGGACAGGTACAGATATAGAAGGGAACACCTTTCCGGATCAGGCTGGCGCGCTGATCGATGAATTGTTCTGGTTGCGCTCCTGGACGGAAGAAACCTATCTCTGGAACGATCAGGTTACGGATCGGGATCCAAACGATTTCTCCGACCGCGTCGTGTACTTCGATCAACTGAAAACGACAGCGGTCACCTCCTCTGGCGAAGATCTGGATGATTTCCATTTCAGCGAACCGACCGAGGATTTTCTGGAGCGCCGAAACTCGGCCGCACGATCTGGCTATGGCCTCAATCTGGTTGTGTTTTCAAACACGCCGCCGCGGGATTATCGAGTCAGATACACAGAACCGAATTCGCCAGCCTCTGAAGTCGTGAATGGGCAAGCCAATTTTGTCCGTGGGTCCCGCATCCTGTCTATCGATGGCGTGGACCTGGTGAATGGTGGATCCACACAGGCCGAACTGGACACACTCAATAATGGCTTATTCCCGGCAACCGCAGGCGAAGCACATACTTTTGTCGTGCAAGACCCAGGATCAGCGACAACCCGAACATTTTCGGTGACGTCTGAGGACATTGCTCAACAGCCCGTCAACCGAACGGGCGTGATCGATACGCCGACCGGGAAAGTCGGGTATATCCTGTTTAACACATTCAGCCCCTTCTCGTCCGAAGCCGATATTGCGGGCGCCATCACCCAGATGAGCAATGAAGGCGTCACCGATCTGGTGCTGGATCTACGCTATAATGGTGGCGGCTTGCTGGCCGTGGCCGGTCAGCTCGGCTATATGATCGCCGGACCGAGCCGGACCAATGGCAAGACGTTCGAACTGCTCGAATTCAACGCCAATGCTGGCAACGTCAATCCGGTGACGGGAGAGGTCAACCAGCCCATTCCTTTCTACAATACCGGCCTCGGTTTCTCGCTCGCCAATGGCACGCCGCTCGACAATCTCAACCTCGGACGAGTCTTTATCTTGTCGACCGCCGGCACGTGCAGCGCCAGCGAAGCGGTGATCAATGGTCTACGCGGGATTGATGTCGAAATCGTCCTGATCGGGGCCGTGACCTGTGGCAAGCCCTACGGATTTTACCCCACCGACAATTGCGGCGAAACCTATTACACGATCCAGTTTCGCGGCGTGAATGATAAGGGCTTTGGCGACTATTCCGATGGCTTCGTGCCGAACAATTCCAGCTTCGGATTTGGCGAACGCGTCTCCGGTTGCGTCGTCGCAGACGATTTCAACACCGAGCTGGGCGATCCGACCGAGAGTCTGCTCGCGGCGGCCCTGAATTATCGTGCCAATGGCACGTGTCCAGCCATTGTTCCGAAAGTCTCGCCAGAAACCGTCTACTCCAAGTCAGGTCTGACATCGGTTGCGACGACCGCGTTGACGGAACAGGACGATTTCATTGCCAATAATCGTGATATGACGATGCCACGATGATTCGCGCGACCGCCACTCTTTTCAGCGCCCTCGCTTTAACCGCTTGCCAGCATACGACAGCGCCCGTACCGGCGGTTCTGGTCGAGGCCGATGCCGACTCCCTCGACGCCTTGCGGGCTGGACTCGCACAGGCCATGGACCGGGCCCAGATCGAATTTGGCGCGGGCGATCCGACTGCGACGCCATCTGTTGCGGTTCTCCCCCCCAGACCGACGGCCCTCGAAACGCAGAGTACGGCCCTACCGACCATGTTCGACCTGTATGTGCGAGGCGATACGTGTTTCGCGATTGAGCGCGGCGCCGATGCGGAGATCGTTCTGCCCGGTGTGACCTGCAGACCGGCCGGTTAGGACAAAGTTCCAAGACAAAAAAGCCCGCGATCGGAGAGGCCAATCGCGGGCTTCGCTGTTTCTGAACCAGACGCCTTAGATAAAGGCGTAGCCGTTCGCATTAATGTAATTGATCAACTCATTGCGACGCCGACCGGGATCCGGGTGGGTCGACATGAATTCAGGCGGGCGATTGCCAGCGCTCTTCTGATCCATCAATTCCCACAGGCGCGGCGCCTGCGTCACGTCATAGCCAGCCTTGTACATGTAATCGACGCCCAGCTTGTCAGCCTGCAGCTCATGATTGCGGCTATAAGGCAGCAAGACTCCGAACTGGATCGCAGCCCCGCCCAGCGCGGCAAGGGCGCCACCATATTCACTCAGTTCATCGGATTGCGCGATCGCCACCTGCCCCGCCACCATGGCAGCTTGCGCCGCGACCGTTGCCGAGGCACGCGCGGCGGAGTGTCGACCGTCAATATGGCCCGCTTCGTGCCCCAGAATAGAGGCCAGCTGGTCGTCATTCTCGGTCAGCTCGGTGATGCCGCGATACACGCCGACCTGCTGGCCTGGCATCACAAAGGCATTGATGTCATCCGTATCGAACACCGCGACTTCCCACTCACTCGGAACGTAGGCAACGTCTTGATTATACTTGTCGCGCAGGGCGGCGGTGCGACCCTGAGCCGTACGATCCCAAGTCGTCAGAACGCGGCTGCGAAGCCGACTGTCGCCGGTTTGCGGGGTTTGTTTCTTCATCTCGCTCCAGGCCGTGGTCGACATGGCTGCAAGGGAGGCATTGTCGAATCCGGGCAGGATCAGTTGTTGCTCACCCGTCACAGGATTGGTCGAGCAGCCGGTCACGATCGGGATAATCGTGCCGCAGGCCAATCCACGGATCATCGCGCGGCGCGACACACGCATGCGCGGCGCCTGGTCCAGGAAATCGCTCGGCGCGTCAATTCGATCCCCGGTCTCGATCATTTCATCTGTAATCAGCAAATCGCTCATCTACCTGTCTCCCAATGTCAGATAAGTTTACACCCGATTGGATCGCGGAGCAAAACTCATGTGTCTCCAAATGCTTACACAAATTCTGCCACGGGTCACGTGAATGACGGATGAAGCCTGCACAGAGTCTGTGTTCAGGCCGAAACCAAAAGCTCTCTCGCCTGCTCGACCCAGTTTTCGCGGCTGACGCGCCCCTTGAAGGATAGATGGTTTTCGATCCAGGTCTGATTTTCCGGTTTCCATTCCGCAATTTGACCAAAGGTCCAGATACCGAGCCCATTCAGCACTTCGGCGATCCGTGGTCCGATCCCGGTAATTGTCGTGAGATCATCGCCGCCATCGCTAGGCCGCTCAAGCTGGACAGGCTGCTTGCCATCTAGCTCGGCGAGCATGGCCTCGGATGGGTGAATTTCGGGTTCTGCTTCGGCCGCGACGGGTTCGATTACAACCGCCTCATCCGACTGTTCCGGCTCCGGCTCTGCGGCTTGTTCCGCATCCTCAGAAACTGGCTTCACCTCCTCCGGCGGTTCCTCAATCGATTCAGAAGCGTCCTCGGAGTCTGTCCCTGCGGGTTCGGGGTCTGCTGTATCCTCGTCTGGCGCCTGCTCAAAATAAGCCAGGCGACCCTCCAGATAGCGATTGCGCCAGCGCAATTGAGCCAGCTCTTCATCCATATCGGATCCGTTGGGTGCCTCTGCAGCGGGCTCCGGGTCCGGCGCTGTGACGGCGTCTTCCACGGGCGCCGCCTCTGTCGCCAAAACGGCCGCAGATTGTGCCACCAGCTTCGCTTCCAGGGCATCAACACGGGTCCGCAAATATGCCGCCTGCCAGCGTGTTTTCTCGTCTGCGACGCTGGATTCTGGCGCTGACTCGGCTTCCGCAACCACGGGTGTCGCATCGGAAACAGCCACCGATGGTGCCGCCGCAATATCCGACTCCAGCCCAGCGACCCGCTCTTCGAGCCAGGCATTGCGATCACGCAATCGGGTCAATTCTTCCTGATCGCTATCTGACAGGACGGCGCCTGCCACCGCGCCCGCAACGGCTGCGCCGGCCGTCTCAAGCACGTGGCTATTCTCACTCTTGCTGGCTTGCAGCGCTTCCAACTCGGCGCGCGCTGTCGACAATTCCTCTCCCAGCGCCGTGATGCGCTTTTCGCGCTCATCCAGCGCTGCGACCAGCACATCTCCGCCACCTGGGGCAGCTGCCGTCTCTTCCTTTTGCTTGCGTTGCGCAGCGTAGAGCGCCTCGACCTCGGCTTTCGATTGCGTCAGCTCGGTCTTTGCGATTTCGCGCTCAACTTCGGCTTTGCGGATACGGCTTCCGACCATCAGTCCACGTAAAGCAAAGCCAAATAACAGGCCGAGCACGGTGGCAGCGGCCATCGCTATCCACATATTCGCAATTAACCACTGCATCTACTCGCTCCGTTCTTGAACGCTAAATTCGATTCTTCGATTGGCTGCGCGCCCCTCTGGCGTCGCATTGTCCGACTCAGGTTGATCCGGACCATAGCCTGTTACAACCAGTCGCGCGACATCGAAGCCTGCATCTCGCATGTAATTGGCGACAGCCTGCGCCCGCGCCTCGCTCAAAGCAAGGTTGGAATCTCGTCGACCCGTATTGTCTGTGTGGCCGCCGACTTCAAAGACCAGATTGTCTGCACACGTCGCCGCGACAGCCATGATCTTGTCCAAAGTGTTCCCACTCTCGCGGGAAATCTCAGCGCTGCCGAAGCGAAACACCACAGCATTGGCGTCCATGATCAGATCGAAAGAGGTCTGACAGGCCTGCAGCGGATCTGCGCCGAGATCGACGCCAGAGATTTCATCCAATTCGACGGTGACCGTTTCAGCAGCAATCTCGACCGCATAGGCGCCCTCCAGTTGCGCCATATCCTCGCGCAGGAATTGCAGGGTCGAACTGGTTGCTTCACCCTCAAAGCTGAACCCCTCATCTTCCGGATCAAATTCCATTTCTCCGGATTCAAAGTTCGAGAAGTGCGGCAGGCCGAGGCGTACGCCTTCGATCCAGGGCTCATATTCGGTCGCCTCGACGGTCATCTGATCGATCACGTCACCATCGAAATAGGTTTCGGCGATGGCGGCGATTTCGGCGCGATCCTCAGAGGTT
>JBCCZH010000033.1:0-15618 GCA_039188075.1 Pseudomonadota bacterium | reverse complement strand
GGATGGACGGATGGCCTGGGCGCCTGGATCATGCAGGACGCAACCCTGGAAGACATTGCCAGGAAAGTTGAAGCGGGCGGAATAGAGCCGACGCCAAGGTCAGGTCGTCAGGAAATGCTGGAGAACCTGATCAATCGCTTTGCTTAGGCGGCCCGGCGGAATCGCGGATCATCAGTTCATAATCAAGCGTCAGTTTCTGGACTTCGATGGGCCGGAGTGCGCGACTCTGCGCCACGCTCTCGGCGAGGAGCTTGATAGCGCTGTTTGCCATTTCCCGGATCGGCTGGCGCACCGTTGTCAAAGCCGGCCACATGGCGGAAGCGTTAGCTGTATCATCGAAGCCGACGACGGACAGGTCTTCAGGGACACGCAATCCGGCCTGATGCGCCGCAGCGATGGCGCCTGAGGCCATATCATCATTGGTGGCGAATATAGCGGTCGGGGCGTCGCCCCCATCGATCAGTCTCTTGGCGCTCTGAATGCCCGAGACATAGGTAAAATCGCCCGAAACCACGAGGGCTTCGTCAACCGTCAGTCCAGCGGCGGTGAGGGCATCACTATATCCAGCATAGCGCAATTCACTGGAGCGGTGATCCGGTGGGCCTTTGATCAGGCCGATTTTCTTGTGCCCGAGATCCAGCAGGTGCTGGGTCATGTTGCGCGCGGCATCTCGGTCGTTCATGCGCACGCTGGGGCCGGTATAGCCGTTCAGTTTCGGACTTACACAGACAAAGGAGATACCGGTTCGTTCAAGCGTGTCGATCAGCTTCGGGTCATCAGACAGCGGGGGCACAACGATGAGCGCTTGAATGCTCATATCCAGGAAGCGTTTTTCCATTTGTTCGAAGTCGACCATATTGTCGTCGACGAGCGGCTCCTCGACGATCAGATAGTGGCCCAATTGGCGACATGTATCCAACGCGCCGAGCAGGAATTCACTGAGATAACCATAGCTCGGGTTTCGATAGATCAGCCCAATGAACAGACCGGCGCGTCCGGCCAGATTGCGCGCCATGATATTTGGCCGATAATTCAGCGCCCGCATCGCCTCCTGGACCCGCTTGCGCGTGGTTTCCTTGACCGTACTCTGATCGTTCAGAACACGGGAGACCGTCATCTGAGAGACTTGAGCGCGTTCTGCGACTTCTTTGATCGTAGCGGTTTGCTTCTTGTTCATGAGCAAAAGTGAGAAAACCCTCTTTCTCTGTTTTATCTGCGTAAGACAGCGCGCAGATTATGCGCTGTTTACGACCTATTCGTGAATATAGCGATGATGTTTTCGAATTTAAGCGCTTCCTTTGTGTTTTCGAACACGCCGCGATCAATTTCAGGCTGATCGCGGCGTATCATGACTTTATCCGCAATTCGCGGCGGCATCCTGATCTTCGGCCAGTCTTACGTCAGAGATGCCGATCGATTGCCCAGCATCTGCGTCGATAATCAGCGCCTTTTTGACGTACGCCATATTGACACCGGCATCGGCAAAGCAGGACAGGCTGAGACGGACCTCAGCCCATTCTGCTGACAAGGAGACAGGCAGGCTGCGATCGCAATCCTCGCCCTCGCATCCCATGCCGACTTGAATAGCACCACTGCCTTCAATCGATTTGGCATAGAAGCTGAGTTCCATGGCGCCATTGGATTCACGTGCCAGATCAACCGCATAGCCCGAGGCGATTTCGAAATTCTCTTCGCCGGTCTTGAAGTCGATCTTGAGCGAGTCTTCTTGCGCTGCACGATCATAAGCGGTGACGATCAGACCCGCTGATTCGAACGGCAGGGCGGTGACGGGCGACCCGTAGCGGAACAGTTCCCAGGGCGCCGGGAATTCGCCTTTCGAGAAGAACTCTCCTTTGCTCACTGCGGCTCCGTCAGCGAGACCTGAATCTTCAGACAGCTCAGCGAGATTGCCATCATCGCCATAGCCTAGGCCATATCCGAACGCGAAGAGCGGGTCATACGGCGTTTTGGTGACGTTCAGTTCAACTTGTGTCGCGAGCTTTGGCCAGGAATAGGATAGCCGTCCCGTGAACTCGAAAGACGGATCGGTTCTGAACAGCATATCGGCAATACCGCCGCCTTCCGAGCCCGGCAGCCAGGCGGCAACAAAGGCATCGGAATCATTGATTTCTGGATTGGTCCAGAGCGGACGCCCGGACAGGAAGACCGAGACGGTTTTCATGCCTTTGGCCTGATAGGTTTCCAGTAGATCTGTGTCGAAGCCGTTCGGACGGAAATCCATGTCGGCGACATCGCCCTGGAATTCGGCGTAAGGATCCTCCCCATAAACGGCAATGACGATATCAGCCTCGACATCGGAAGTGCCTTCTGGATCAAAGATCAGATTACCGCCATTGGCGTTGATGACTTCGGACAGGCCCGACAGAATGGTCTCACCGTTCGGGAATTCTTCATTCGGATAACCGCCGCCTTGCCAGGACAGAGTCCAGCCACCGGCGACTTTGGTGATGCTATTGGCTCCGTCACCGACGACCAGGATCGTTTGGCCCGGATCGAGCGGCAAGAGGGCATCATTATTCTTGAGCAGGACAAGCGATTCCCGCACCGACTGCCGCGCTACGGCGCGATGTGCGGGCGCACCAAGCAGGCTTTCATCGCCTGCCAATGGCCGCTCGCTTGGCTTGACCGGATTGTCGAAAAGGCCGGCATTGATTTTGACCCGCAGAATACGGCGCACAGCATCGTCAAGACGTTCCATCGGAATACGACCTGATTGCACGTGCTTGTAAGTTGAATGCCAAAGGCCTTCCCAGCTATCGGGCGCCATATACATGTCGACCCCGGCATTCAGAGATTCCGGGCAATCGGTTGACGTACATCCGGGGATCAGCGCGTGGCCATTCCAGTCGCCGACCACAAAGCCGTTAAAGTTCATGCGACCTTTGAGAACGTCGGTCAGAAGCTCTTTTTGTCCGTGCATGCGCTCGCCATTCCAGGCAGAGAAACTGGCCATAACCGTTTGCGCATTGGCGCCAATGGCGGTGACATAGCCCGCCGCGTGAATGTCGCGCAATTCCGCTTCGCTGATCACTGCGTCGCCCTGGTCGACACCATCCTTGGTGCCCCCATCGCCGACAAAGTGCTTGGCGCTGGTAAGAACGTGCTCAGAATCCAGGAAATCCGGATCGCCAAAGCGGCCTTGCAATCCATAGACAATGCGGTCGCCATAGGAGGCGACGATGTCCGGGCTCTCCGAGAAGCCTTCATAAGTCCGACCCCAGCGATCATTTTGCGGAACAGCGAGGGTCGGGGCGAACGTCCAGTCATGACCGGATACGCGCAGTTCTTTCGCAGTGACGGTATAAATTTCCTCAATCAAATCTGGATTGTTCGCAGCGCCAAGCCCGATATTGTGGGGAAAGACAACTGCGCCTTTCAGGTTGGCGTGGCCGTGGACGGCATCAATGCCCCAGATGGTCGGGATCGGAATCTCGACACCTTCCGGATCGAGGGAAGCTTCGTAATAAGCATCCGCTGCCTCAAGCCAGGTCTGGGCATCGGCATAAGGGTCTGGTCCGGGCGCTGAGTTGCCGCCGCTGAGCACGGATCCCAATCGATATTGTTTGACCTGTTCCGGCGTGACAGAACCGCTATCGGCCTGGATGGTCTGACCGACTTTTTGTTCCAGGGTCATCTTCGCCATGATCGCGTCGATCCGCGCTTCGACCTCCGGATCGAGCGGAGGGGTTTCGACCACAGGCCAGTTTTCCGGTGTGATGACGGGCTTGGCCTCAGCCACTTCGGTCTCGACCGGTGCAGCAGGTTCTTCAACGAGAACGGGATCGGTTTCCGTGATGTCAGTATTCGCACAGCCGGCGATCAAGATCGCGGCGCTAAGGGCAAGGGTGGACACAGTGGTGAGCGGGTTGAGTTTCAAAATCTCGGCTCCTGATTGGATACGCTGATGGCTTCGATCACACACACGAAGCGGGTTTGAATAGGGATGAATAGAGGGTCTGCGCAACAAGCTGCAATGACGTCATGCTGTGTCCTCCCTCAATTGTCGCTCTTTGGCGAGCGTTTCGTCGCGCGGCGTGTATTCGCCGCTTCACCAAGGGTTATAGCAGCAAAAAATGATAGCGCTATCATTTTATTTTTGCCTGTGTTACGCCGAACAGAATGAAAGCTGAGAGACGTCGCAAAACACGCCTCAGCCAATCAACAGTATCGTCGAGGGAGGACGACCCAATGGAAGCAACAGCTTCAACGCAATCGGATGAGTCAAATCTGGGTCAGATCATTCTGATCAGTGTCATTGCCACAATCGGTGGTTTCCTATTTGGCTTCGATAGTGGCGTGATTAATGGCACAATTGATGGGCTGGCGGCTGAATTCGCTGATAGCGCTTGGGTGGCAGCCACAGATATCAATACGGTTATTCAATGGTCTGTCGCGTCGATGCTCTTAGGGTGTGCTGTTGGGGCGATGATTGCAGGACGCACTGCAGATCATTTTGGTCGACGCGGTGTGTTGATTGTCGCTGCCGTGTTTTTCTTTATCAGTGCTTGGGGGTCAGGTGTTGCCAGTGGTCCGCTGGAGTTCATCGTCTACCGTATTCTTGGTGGTCTTGCTGTCGGAGCGGCGAGTGTCTTGGCGCCAGCTTATATAAGCGAGATTACGCCGGCGCATATGCGCGGACGCTTGTCGAGTATTCAGCAAGTTGCGATCATTGTGGGCCTTACCGCCGCCTTCATGAGCAATTACGTGCTCGCGGGTACGGCGGGATCGTCCGTTAGCGAGTTTTGGCTCGGGTTCGAAGCGTGGCGCTGGATGTTTTGGGTTGAGATGATTCCAGCAGCAATCTTCTTCTTCGCGCTCTTCATGATCCCCGAAAGTCCGCGTTTCCTGGTGATCAAAGACAAGGATGATGACGCGCAATCGGTGCTGTCACGTCTCTTTGGCGCACGAGCGGGCGCTGAAAAACTGAGTGAAATCAAATCTTCAATCGCCTCCGATCATAAACCGCGTCTCGCTGATCTATTGGATAACGGCAAAGTTCGACCCATCGTTTGGGTTGGGATAGGCTTGGCTGTGTTTCAGCAACTGGTCGGTATCAATATCGTCTTTTACTACGGTGCCGTGCTCTGGCAGTCGGTTGGCTTCACAGAAGACAATGCGTTGCTGATCAATGTCATCATGGGTGTCGTGAGTATTGGAGCGGTGTGCATTGCGCTAGCCGTCATCGATAAGATTGGTCGCAAACCCCTGTTGTTGATCGGATCTGTCGGAATGGCGATCACGCTCGGAACGATGATGGTCTGTTTCTTCAACGCAACGACGAACGAAGCCGGTGATTTGATATTGACAGGATTCTGGGGGCCACTTGCATTGTTTTCTGGGATTACATACGCGGCCATGTTCAACCTGTCCTGGGGGCCCGTCATGTGGGTGATGCTAGGCGAAATGTTCCCGAACCAGATTCGCGGTTCGGCGCTTGGCGTTAGCGGATTCTTCCAGTGGTTCGCGAATTTCGGAGTAACAGTGACGTTCCTCACGTTGATAACGACAATTACGCTTGGTGGCGCATACGCCATTTACTTCGCGGGCGCGGTCGTTTCGATCTTCTTCGTGGCGAAAGCCGTGTCCGAAACGAAGGGCATCGAACTCGAGGACATGAAGGGCTTTGAATAAAGCAGGCTAAGCGAGGCGCTGGAGGAGTTTGTTGAACACCTCCACGCCCTGGCTGAGCTGGGCAATGTCGATGAACTCGTTCGGCGTGTGCGCTTGATCGATGGAGCCGGGGCCGCAAATCACGGACGACATGCCGGCCCTGTGGAATTGTCCCGCTTCTGTCGCATAAGCGACAGCTCTCAACGCATTGTCGCCGGTCAGCGCGCGCATCAAGGCTTCGGCGTCATTGTTCTCGCCAGGGGCGAGGCTGGGCACGTCAGTCAACTTTGTCACTTGCACGCCGCACTCCGGAAACCGCTCTTTGAGCGCGGCGTCTTTTGCATTGGCTGCATCAATGAACGGCGCCAGGATTGCATCTGGATCGAATCCGGGCGGGCACCGCAGGTCGAACAGGAACTTGCATTCACGCGCCAGGATATTGGTCGCCGTCCCGCCATTCAGTTCGCCAATGCTGAGCGTTGGATAGGGAGGATCGAACGGTGAGTCCGGATCCACTTGTGCAGACAGGTCACGCTCAATCTCCCGCAAGACCATCATCAAGTCTACCGCTTCGCCATTCGCTGAAACACCGAGGTGCGGCAGGCTGGAGTGTGCCTCTTTTCCTGTCACAACGACCTCAGTCAGCATGATGCCTTTGTGTCCGGATACGACTTGCCAGAGGGACGGCTCGCCGACCCAAACGGCGCTCGGCTCTGCCCCGAGCTCGACCATTCTTGCGATCATGGATGGCGCCCCCTGACAGCCAATCTCTTCATCATAGGAAAACGCAAAATGGATGGGGCGCTGTAGATTGAGCGCAGCGAATTTTGGCGCGAAAGCCAGACAGAGGGCGATAAACCCCTTCATGTCGCTTGTGCCGCGCCCGTAAAGGCGCGCGTCCTTTTGTGTCATCTGGAACGGATCTGTATGCCAATCCTGACCGTCCACGGGGACAACATCCGTGTGTCCAGACAGGACGAGTCCGCCAGGTTTGTCTGGCCCGATCCGGGCCCATAGATTGGCTTTGTCGCGAGTACTGTTCTCGATCCGCTGACACACCGCGCCCAAAGGCAGCAATTGCGCTTCCAGCCATTCTATGATGGCGAGGTTGGAGTAACGGGACGTGGTATCGAACCCGATTAGGGCCTCCAGCTTCGACGTGACGGTGTTGAGATCGGTCATCGCGTGTCGGTCAGCCAGTCATGTCTTCGTAGCGGTTTTCGCTCGGCAGGATGATCTCATTCGCCAGACCCTTGATCGTAATCGCTGTCGGGGTGATTTCGATATCGCTCTCGGCGATTTGCGCCTCGCCAAAGCGATAGATCGGGGCGTATTCGCCGCGATCCGCGCCATCAATATAGGCTTGCGACTTGGCCAGGCTGACCTCACGTTTCTTGAGATAGTCAGACATGGCGGATGTGCCGTGGCGCGTCTCCAGCATCGACTCAGTGCGCGCGGGAGACAAGACGACCGCGGATGCATTATTGCCGCCAAAGCCCTTTGAATTGAGGATTGCGACATCGAGCTGATCTTTGTCGCGGGTCTGATGGTCCGGGCCGAGTTTCAATCGGTCTTGATAAACATCTTCTGCCACACGATCGATTGTAGGAATGCCAGGCAGAATGCCATATTCGAAACAGCCCAATGCCGCGGCCAGCTGGTCACCGCTGGCGGGAGCGATTGTATGGCCTAGATAGGCTTTGACCGCGACGACCGGCCAGGCATCGACGCCGAACGCTTCAGCTACCTGATCGAAGATCTGGGATTCGGTCACCCGGTTTTGCGGCGTGCTGGAGCCATGCGCGAGAACGACGCTCTTCTCTCTCACAGTATCGATCCCCACCAGATTGACCGCCGCAGCTGTGGCTTTTGCCATGCTGATATGATTGCCGGGGCCGGGGGCTGTGATGGACTTTTTCGTCCCATCAGCATCTATGAACACATCGGTGATTGCGCCCAGGCAAGGCGCCCCGAGCTCCACAGCAAGGGCGTCGTCCATCAGTATGAAATACTGGCTCGACTCACCAATTGTGAACCCGCAATTCTTGCCGAAAGGGCGGCTGGCGCGGCGATGATCAACATTAGTATCGCCATAGGTTTTCGCCATGGCATCGTCGCTTGCGAGTGCGCCCATCGTGCCGAAGCCATCCATCAATTCAGGACCGATCGGGGCTTCACTATTGCCGACCATGGCCACGCGGATCTTGCCGGCTTGCATGTCAGACACAGCGTGGCGGAGATTGGATAAGAATGTCGCACACGCCGCGACAGAGCTGCTGGCAATGCCGACATTGGACAAGACATAAGCATTGATGAAATCGGTCGGCATGGAATTGATGCCCATGACCAGCGCTTTGGTGGTCACACGCTCGCCCTTCATTCGGGCCTGATGCATGCCGCCATAGCCTTCCTTGTCCATCTGACCGAAACCGCTCGACGAATAGACGCCGACTTCATCCGGACCGATATGCTCCAGCACCGTGTCCCATTCGATCCCCATCGCCCGCAGCGCATCCGTCGCGCCAAACAGAGCCATTTGCAGACCGCGGGGCTGAAAGCGGGAATTATAGAGACTCGCCATTTCAAACCCGCTCGGCAATTGCCCGGCCGCCTTGATTGGAAAATCGCGCACGTTTTCGAGCTTGATGTCCAGCGTGCCGTCGACTGTGACGTGCACCTGGTCTTCATCAATTTGTGTCACGGACCAGGACGGCGGTACATTTACCGGGACCTTGTCCTTTGCCATACGGAAGGACAGGGCGCCCTGGTCGGGTTCCAGCGAGGCATTGGACTGCCAGTACAATTGATCGACATCGAAATGCGAGGGCTCGACCCGACGGACCAAAGTGCCGGCGAGGACCGTTGCGCGATAGGTCCTTGCGACGTCCGCCGCTGACAGGTTTTGAGTTGTTTCGGCCTCAGCGGTTGACGAATAGGTGCCATCCGGATTGGCCGTGACCAATCCCATCATCACCGAAAGGCCGCAAAGAGTATGTTCTTGCTCGGCTTCGGGCAAGCTTTCGAGCACCATGCGGCGGAAACTCTGATGTCCGGAGGTTCGGCCAGCGGCATTCACGCCGCCCATGCTCACAATCACTGGTAAACGCACGAGACGCTCTCCTGTTTGTTCTCTGCAGCATTTCTAAGCCGCTTTATCCTGAAGGTATATGTTTCGCCCGAGTTCGGCATTGGATGCAATGGCTCAAGCCTGTTTCAAACCTGGTTTTCTGTGTGACATTCCAGTTAGGAAAAGGACGCCAATTGTTCGGCGGAAAGATGTATCGTGTGCCCTTGTGTCTCCGCCGATGAAGCGCCGACGAAAATCTCGAAATCACCGGGTTCGAGTCGGAAATCACCATTGGGGCCATAAAAACCCAGATCCTTGCCGGTCAGTTTGACTGCGATCCGGACCGTGGCGCCAGGAGCGATGGTGACTTTTTCAAATGCCTTCAATTCCTTTACAGGGCGGGCCACACTGGCGACCCGGTCACGAATGTAGACCTGGGCGATTTCGGCGCCCTCTCGATCGCTGGTATTTGAGATCTCGAACGTGACCAATACATGATCGGACTCGATCTCGATTTCAGGCCGCTGATACTCGAACTGAGAATAGCTCAGGCCGTAACCAAATGGGTAGAGTGGGCTGGTTTCGATATCAGAATAGCGCGCCCAGACAACTTCCGGTTTTGGACCCGGCCGTCCAGTATTCAGATGATTATAGTAAAGCGGTAGCTGACCGACTGCACGCGGGAAACTCATTGGCAATTTGCCGCTCGGATTATGCATGCCGGTCAGGACGTCTGTGATGGCCTGGCCACTTCGGTGTCCAAGATGCCATGCCTGGACAATGGCAGGGACGTGTTCATCAGCCCAACTCAAGACGAGCGGACGACCACTCATCACGACAAGAACGATGTTTGGATTGACCGCATGGATGGCTTCAAACAATTCCTGCTGCAACCCCGGAAAGCCGAGATCCGCCCGGCTGCGGCCTTCACCCGACTGACGCGCTGTTTCGCCGAGCACGAGCACGACCTTGTCGGCGTCGCGTGCGGCGGCGACAGCCTCATCCAGACCTTCGCGATTGGTCGTGTTTAAGATGACCGGATGTTCAAACCCGGCATCACCGATCTGTACATCGACACCGTTTGAAAACACAAAATTGAGACCCGCTTGTTCAAAGCCCTCAAGAACTGACATTGCGGAATGCGGCTCCGCTTGTCCGCGCCAATTGCCAAGCGGCGCGTCCTTATCAGCGGCGAGCGCACCGATGAGAGCCAATCGTTCAGACTTTTTGATCGGGAGCGCATCATCGTCATTCTTGAGCAGGACGATAGACTTGCGCGCGGTGTCGAGCGCAGCCTCCAGATGCGCGTCGCAGAACAGGGTCTGGGTTTCACGGTCAGTGTCGAGATAGCGATAAGGGTCCTCAAACAGGCCGAGCTCGAACTTGACCCGCAAGGTTCGCCGGACCGCGTCGTCGATGAGCGTTTCATCCAGCTCACCGGAATCGACCAGGCCTTGCAGATGATCAATATAGACATACGACTCCATATCGATGTCAGAGCCCGCCTTCATGGCCAGTTTGGCGGCATCGCGCGCGTCGGCGGCAAAGCCGTGATCGATCATCTCAATCGCTGATCCCCAATCCGAAACGACCACGCCATCAAACGCCCATTGGCCCTTTAAGAGATCGCGTTGCAGCCCATCGTCACCGGTCCCGGGAATGCCATTAATCGTGTTGAACGCATTCATGACCGATCGTGGCTTGGCTGCGTCGAGCACATCGCGGAACGGTTGCAGGATCGTGTTGTGCAGTGTCACCGTGCCGACCTCGACTGCATTATAGTCTTTGCCAGCTTCGGCAAAACCATAGCCAGCAAAGTGTTTGGCGGTTGCAAGGATCGTGTCCGTTGCGCCCAGATCCTTGCCTTGAAAACCGTTGACCCGCGCGATGGCAATCTCTGCGCCAAGATACGGGTCTTCTCCAGCACCTTCCATCACACGACCCCAACGGGCATCACGCGCAACATCAATCATCGGCGCGAAGGTCCAGGTAATGCCTTGCGCCGACGCTTCGATCGCCGCGATCCGCGCGCTCTTTTCGATAAGTTCTAAATCCCAGCTCGCAGCTTCAGCGAGTGGAATGGGGAACATGGTTTTCTGGCCATGAATGACATCATAGGCGAACAGCATCGGGATACCGAGCCGAGAATGCTCCACGGCGCGAGTCTGATAGGCACGGATCTGATCGTGACCGACAACGTTGAGCATCGACCCAATCAAGCCCCGGTTCAACAGGTCATGTTTTTGAGCCTCTCGGTCGCCGGAAGGCGCCGGACCCGTGACATCATAGATCCCTGCAAACTGAGTCAGTTGCCCGGCCTTTTCCTCGAGCGTCATCTGTTCAATCAGATCGGTGATACGCGCATCGAAATCATCGGCTTGGGGCAGGGGTTTTGTCGTGTTCAACATTTCGTCTGACCTATTCAGGTTTTTGCCACTTCACGCAAAAGACTCCAGGAATCAAGCGGGCAATCTGTAATGCAGATCGGCTTTGCAAGATCGCATCGCAATTTATGCGAGCGCTAACATTCTGACCAGACCCGGCGCGGTTGAAACATCGTCAAATGCTTGTCTGCCCTGAGTTTTTGTACCAGAACTAAAAGAAAACACTGCAATCTGGGGAGGTATTATGCAGGAATCGGCCGGGCGCAGTCGTGTGCCATTGATTGAGAAAATTGCCTATGGCGCCGGCATGCTTGGCAATCAAATGTTCCCCGCGGCGCTCGGCATCTTCATGGTGGTTCTGGTTCAGGGACTCGGTTTCCCACCTTTGCTCTGGGGTCTGCTATTCTTCCTGCCGCGATTGCTCGATGCCATCCTCGATCCGATCATGGGATTCATCTCTGATAATACCCGATCCAGCTGGGGGCGTCGGAAGCCGTACATTCTGGTCGGTGCCGTCATGACCGGCCTGTCTTACATCGTCATGTGGCAGCTCTATGAGAGCAACAGCCTGAGCTTCAATTTCACCTATTTCCTGATCGGGTCGCTAGTCTTCTATGTCGGCCTGACCATTTTCGCGACGCCCTATATCGCGATGGGCTATGAGATGAGCAATGATTTCCATGAGCGCACGCGTCTGATGGCGGTGGCGCAGTGGATCGGACAATGGGCCTGGGTGATCGTGCCCTGGTTCTGGCCATTGCTTTATAATCCGGAACTGTTTGACTCGCCGGCAGAAGGCGTCCGGCATTTGGCGATCTGGGTTGGGCTTGGCTGTATGGCACTGGCCGCGATTCCAGCCATTATCGTGCGCAGTCCATCCACCAAGGATGCGGATGATCTGGAAGATCTGAGCCTCGGCAATATCGGCAAAAATCAGAAGACGTTCCTGACCGGTTTTGGTGTCGCCTTGAGCCTCAAGCCCTTCCGGAAACTGTGCGCGGCGACCCTCTTGGTGTTCAGCTCATTCCAGACTGTGGCTGCCTTTTCGTTCTTCATCGTGGTGCATCATCTGTTTGGGGGAGATGCGGGCGCGGCCGGAAACTGGCCCGCCTGGTTCGGCACGATTTCAGCGCTCGCGACCTGTTTCCTGGTCATCCCTGTGATCACTTTCATGGCGACGCGGTTCGGCAAGAAGAATACGTTCCTGATTACCCAAGCGGTCTCGCTGATTGGCTATGTCATGTTCTGGTGGTGCTTCGTGCCGGGCGAGCCTATGCTGATGCTACTTCCAATCCCATTCTTTTCTTTCGGCATTGGCGGCCTGTTTACGCTGATGACGTCGATGACCGCAGATGTCTGCGATCTGGACGAACTGAATACGGGTCTGCGCCGGGAAGGGACGTTTGGCGCGCTGTACTGGTTGATGGTCAAGTTTGGGGTCGCCATTGCCGGGGGACTGAGCGGTCTGATCATGGCCTGGACAGGCTTTTCGCCAGATGCGGGCGTCCAGGTCGAGGGCGCCATGGACGGGATGCGGTTTGCCTATAGCCTGGTGCCAATCATCGGCGCTTTGCTCGCTATCTGGTTCATGAGGGATTACGATGTCAGCGAGCAGCGTGCG
Organism: Pseudomonadota bacterium; assembly: GCA_039188075.1. GTDB lineage: Bacteria > Pseudomonadota > Alphaproteobacteria > Caulobacterales > Hyphomonadaceae > Henriciella. The sequence goes on along the minus strand of JBCCZH010000033.1, from coordinate 2,915 downwards.
AATGAAATTCGCGACGCATTGGAGAAACGGCGCGCCGAAGCGGTCCCGGCCTAATTGTCGGATTCAGGCGCGCCAGCCCAGGCATAATACCGGAACCAGTCATATTCCGCAGTCATCGGATACTGGTTGCGAAATTTATTGCCCCCGAAATAGTCCTGAACATCATCGACCGGAATCCAGAAATTCATGAAGATCGTGGTCGGATTGTTCGGGATCGGGGTCGGGTTCTCCTGCGGCGGGATACAATCCGGGTCGCAATCTAAGTCTGATGCTGTGAGTGTTTTGACCAGTTCGCCATCGACATACCAGCGGATCTGATCCGGCAACCACTCAATCGCAAAAACGCGCCAGTCATCGACGGGACCGACCTCGATCTTGTCTTCCCAGGCGCCATAAACGCGTGTGCGCCACCATTCCCAGGTATCTTTGCCATAGATCAGATTGGCCTGGAACTTATCCGGTCGACCGCCTTCGAGTTCCACGTCGATTTCTTCCCATTCCGTGGAGTCGGGCGTCTCGGATCCAGGATCCTTGTCAAAGCGATAAGTGAAGAGGGAAGAGATGTAACCGGAGGCGGTTTCGCGGTTCGGTGCCTTCATGCGCGCTTCAATGCGACCATAATGGAAAAGGCGATCATCAAGCGTGCGGACTTCGCCGCAAACATAGTCGTAGGGGCCTTTCTCCTGTTGGTGGTCATTTGAATAGCCAGGCGGCACATCCGCTTCGTTGACGATGAGTTTCAGAATTCCTTCTTCGACGCGTACCCCTTGCGGTTGAAACCGGCACATGGATTCACCGCCGACAGCGCCGTCGCCCGACCGCCATAGCGTTTCGTCAAACTGATCGAACCGATCGTCAATGATCAGGTTGAAGCCCTCATAGTCGCCTGTATAGCCCGGATAGGTTTCGAAATCGGAGACAGGCACCGTTTCGTATTCGCTCGGCGTTGTGCAGGCAGCGAGTGATAAAAGCGCCGAGCCTGCCACAAGAGAGATTCGTTTCATGTCGTCCCTCGCCAGGTTGGTGCAGTGGTTTGCAGCAATGAGGCAGACTGCGGTAAATCCAAAACTGAATCAAGGCGCAGGCCGACCGGCCACGGAAGGGCCAACCGTGTTGTTCACTGGCCAGCGCTTGCCCGTCCCAACCATCTGCACAAGGTTCAATTGGGCGCAGAAGTTTGGTCCGGGCAGGTATTCCAGTCCTCGGTAAAATAGTCTGGATCAAACACATACGCATTCATGATCTCACCGACCCATTTATCGTCATGAGCGTTGATATACTCCCAGACAATTTTGCCGGCACGATCGACTTCAATCACGCGACCTGCATCTGTCTCGACAATCAGCATTCCATCATTCTCGAGCAGTGTGTGTTGGCCTCGAATGACCGAGAGCAAATCCTGATCCGGGCGTCCACCGAACAGTTTTTCCGTCTCACCCGTCTTGGGATCAATGGCCAGAATGTTGCTGGTCCGCGCCGTTTCAAGATTGATGTGATGCAGATTGCGATAGCCGGTCAGAAAGACATTATTGTTGAACACAGAAATTCGCCCGTCACTCCGAAACTCGGCATCATGTTGTCTCAGCCAAGGTCCGGTTTTATGCCACTTGATCTCTTGCGTCTCTGGATCCAGGACCATGACGAGGTTCAGTCCGCGCAAGGATATTGCCAAGTCGCCAGCTTCGAATTGCGGAAACTGATCGGCGATATTGGTTGTTAGCTCGACCGCCTGGTTCGCGTGTACGATTTCGTCCCTCGGAAATGCTGTGGGTGTAAAGTTATCATTATTGGCGGTGAGCAGCGGTCCCAGTCCATTTTCCATCATTGCAGCCGGGATTGAGAAACGGTGCATGATCTCTCCAGAATCACTGACTCGCAGTACTGTGTCTTCTCGGATCAAATTCGGGTTTCCCGGCGTCGAGAAGGGCGGCAAACGGTCCGGGAAGTCCGCGGCCGACCAAATGTCGCGAGACAGAATCCAGTAACCGCCCGTTTCTGCCGCGGTGATAGAATGGTGATTTGGTTCATTCAGGGTCCAGAGTGGAGCACCGCACCGATCCAGTTTGACGCTTCCGCAATATTCATAATTGGCAGCAAGCTCACCATTGGAGCTCAAATGGACCCCATGAACATCTACGTGCAGATGCGACTTGCGCTCACAAACAGACTTATGCTCGCCAGCAAAGTGATCTGTATAATGAAGCGACCACTTCCTTATGACGGTGCCGTCTCGTCGGATGAGGCGGACTTGATTTTCATTCTCGAAAAAGCCGTTCAGCAGAATCAGAGAACGATCATCTGACCTCAAATTCAGCGTGACTCCGCTGCCCTGATTACGGGTGGGCTGCATATGCATATAAGCGGGATCGACGGGCAGGGCGCCGCGCATGGTATTCCATGCCGTTCTAATCTGTTTGACGGGCGGCGCATTATTCAGGCCCGCATAAGCACCAGCACCAAATACGATCAGAAACACTGCGACGGTAGAGCTGATCGAGAAGATCATTCGGGGCAGATCGAGTTTTGCCATTCTACTCTCTATGGTTGTCGATCCGTGAGAACGTCATTCGATCTCGTCCCCCTGGTTTTCACGTCGTCGAATTTGAAAAGGTCATGAAGTGGATGGGACACATTGCATCCGCGCCTGGCTGTATGGGCGTGTTGCATTGAATTCCCGTAAATCAAGAGAGACACCGAGATAACGTCCGAGAGAATTTAGGCGCCGACTCAGGCGCCTGTGCTCATTCAATTTTTGAGGGGTGATGATCGAAGCCATCCTGGCGGAGGAGGAGGGATTCGAACCCCCGGAACGCTCGCACGCTCAACGGTTTTCAAGACCGCCGCATTCAACCACTCTGCCACTCCTCCGCAGCAGGACGCTTCCTTTTCTACAGTCCGGACAAGATTGCAAGTCC
>JBCCZH010000032.1:0-16059 GCA_039188075.1 Pseudomonadota bacterium | reverse complement strand
TGCGTGGCGACATGCATGCCGGTCGTCCACATTTTTTCGCCATTGATCAGCCAGCCCTCAACACCATCGCGCGTCTCTCGCTTGGCAACAGTGTCCATATGTGTGGCGTCGGATCCATGCTCAGGCTCGGTCAAGCCGAACGTAGCGATGAACTTACCGTCCAGGGCATCCTGAATGAGGTGTTTCTGCTCGGGTCGGGCAAAATCCCGCAACATCAGAATTTGCGGATAATTAGCGACGATGGAGTGCTCATTCTGCAAATCATTGTGCAGGCCCAGCCCCTTGCGGGCCAAATGCTCTCGGATAATCGCCATGGCCAGGTTGGACCCATCCTGGCCACCATATTCGGACGGTAGTGCAAATCGGAAATGCCCGGCTTTGTCGGCCCGTCGTTTGGCTTCACGCAACAAGTCTTCCCATTCAGGCCGAGGCAAGCCACCATTTTCGAAATCCGTGCGCGCCCATTCGCGGCGATGGTCGAAGAAGCGCATATTATCGTCTTGTTCCTGCAGCGGTCGGATTTCAGCCTCGATGAACGCGTCGAGCACGCCCAAATAGTCTGCGATCTCCTGCGGAATATCGAAATCCATAGCTTGTCCTCTCCATGTCTACAGACAGGATAAGAGGCAGGTCTGACGCTGCAATCCGCTTCGTCGCGTCAATCGATTTGGGTGTGTGAATCCTCTTACTGACACGATCTGACAGTAGATTTCGCACGTGCAGCACATTTTGTGCGCGCTGAATGATTGACTTATTGTTCAGCGATTATATGTTTGTTCCTGTCAGATGAAAACATCGGCACCGGTTATTCACCGATCCTAATTGAAAGGTTTCCTCCCATGATCCGTACGCTCTCTGCAGCTGCAACCGCCCTCGCCTTTGCTGGTACCGCCTTCGCTGGAACTGCATTCACCGCAAAGCTCGAATCGCCCGTCCAAAAAGCCGAAAAGATCGTTGCGGCTAAAGCGCTTTGGTCCTGCGCTGAAGACACTTGTAGAGCTGAACTCGACCGCAAGACCGTTCGCGTCAGTACCTGCAAGAAGGTCGTCAAGGAAGTCGGCAAGCTCGCAGAATTCTCAAATGCCAATGAGGCGCTGTCTGAAGAAGACCTGGCGCGTTGTAACGCTGCCGCAAAATCTTAATCGATTTATTTACCTCACTCCCCCTCGAAGGGTCACTTTTTCGGAAGTGACCCTCTTTTTTGTGCAAAGCAATCAAATACTTGACGCAGGCGTCACGAAAACGGATTTCCTCTTTTTCTGTTCCCGGTTAGGGTCGCAGCAGAAAACAATAGCAGGAGGAAAGAATGACAATCGACTTTGTGAGAACCCCGGACGCCCGGTTCGAAAATTTGCCGGATTACCCGTTTTCGCCAAACTATGTCGATGACCTCCCGGGTTATGAAGGCTTACGGGTGCATTATCTCGATGAAGGGCCTCGCGATTCCGATCGAACCTTTCTGTGTTTGCACGGCCAGCCTAGCTGGTCCTATCTGTATCGCAAAATGCTACCGGTCTTTGTCGAAAGCGGGGCTCGCGTCATTTGCCCTGACTGGCTGGGTTTCGGCCGCTCTGACAAACCCACGGACGATGCTGTTTACACCTATCACTTCCATCGCAAACTGCTGGTCGCCCTGATCGAACGCTTAGATTTGTCCAATATTACACTGGTCTGCCAGGATTGGGGTGGATTACTCGGCCTGACGGTTCCGATGGATATGCCGGACCGATTCACGCGTCTTCTCGTCATGAACACCGCGATCGCGGTCGGTCAGTCGCCAGGCGAAGGCTTCGATGCCTGGCGGGCTTACAATCGCACGCAACCCGACATGGATGTTGGCGGCTTGATGGGACGCGCGACCCCCATTCTCTCCGACGCAGAACAAGCCGCTTACAGCGCCCCGTTTCCAGATATCACGTTCAAGGCCGGCGTTCGCCGCTTTCCGGAAATGGTCATGACCGACCCCGACATGGAAGGCGTCGAAACCTCGAAGCGCGCGGCCAATTGGTGGAAATCCGAATGGTCGGGGGAAAGCTTCATGGCCGTTGGTGCGCAAGATCCCGTTCTGGGACCCAACCAGATGGAATCGCTTCGCGCCACGATCAAAGGGTGTCCTGAGCCGATGATGATCGAAGATGGTGGCCACTTTGTCCAGGAGTGGGGCGAACCCATTGCCCGCGCTGCGCTGACAAAATGGGGCGATCTATAGCGCGTCTTGCTGGCTTGACGTCGCCACGCCAGCATTCTCAAGTTCCGGGCCTAAGCGCCCGGATATCCAGAGAAAAAACATTCGAAAGTCGCTGATCAGTGACCAGAATGGATGGGTAAAGGTGGCGGGTTTGTTGCATTCGACAAAGGCGTGGCTAACCCAGGCGAAGAAATAGCCCGCGACCGGCATGGCCAGGAGCCACAGCCAGCGCTGGGTCACCAAGGCAAACCCGGCAATCACAATCACAAGTGCGGTCCCCACATAATGGAAGTGGCGCGTTTGCGGTTTGGCATGTTCCTGCAAATAGTATGGCCAGAATTCCGTATAGGTCGCTTTTCGGTCCGCCAATTCATCCTCCATGCAAGACCCTAGTCGAACTCATAATGGAGACCTGGCTTCGCACCAAACGAAAATGGCCCGACCAAAACTGGCCGGGCCAAACTCATTTGATAATCGTCAGTGCTTACTGAACGATAATCGTAACTTCCGAACGACGATTCAGCGGCTCACGCACACCATCGCGCGTGGCTTTCGCCAGATCGTTCTCACCGCGGCCGTCTGTGTCGATCGACTCGGCATCAATTCCGCGCTCTTGCAGAGCATCCGAAACGATCGCTGCGCGGCGAGCTGACAGACGCTGGTTGTATGCCGAAGCACCAGATGTGTCTGTGTGGCCGACAATGGTCACGCCGCCAGTTGAACAATCTTCACGGTCGCGAATATTCGCAATCGCCTGATCGACAACAGCAGAGGCCTGGCTCGTCAGATCAGAGCTGTCCCACTCGAAGTATACCACGAATGCCTGGTTCACCGTTGAGCACGGCGCCAATTCAACCTGCTCAGCCTGTGTCGGCGGAGGTGGTGGTGGCGGCGGTGGTGGCGGTGGTGGCGGTGGTGGTGGCGGTGGTGGTGGAGGCGGTGGTGGTGGCGGTGGTGGTGGCGGAGGAGTCGCACCAAACGCATACCGGAGCCCGAGCGTAAAGCTGTGATCCTGGTAATCGGCGTCATAGCTCACGGCTGAGCCAAACTCGTTGACACCGGCAAAGGAAAGATCCTGAACAGAAATCAGGCGATAACCCGCGTCAAATGTCAGCTTGTCTGTTAGTGCGTAGCCAATGCCGGCCAACGCTTGCACAGCAACACCGGTTTCACCGTCATTAAAGCCGTTTGCGCCAAATACGCTGCCAACGACAGGATTGGCATTGCCATCCGTGATGACGGCAGCAATGTTTCGTGCGCTTGCATTCACTTGCGCGGCGCCAACACCGGCACCGATATAGGGCTGGAACGTGCCTTCGCGATTGAAATCGTAAAGCAGGTTGACCATCAATTCCCAGTTTTGCAAATCGCCATCTTCGTGCGCGCTGTAAATAACACGCTCAGTTGGCGTAATGATGTTCGCAGGCAGCCCGAAACCATTTGTTTCATCACTGACATTCACAGAACCTTCTTTGTAAGTCAGCGTAGATTCCAATCGGAAGCCGTTGGTGAACCCATAGCCAAGACCCAAGCTGCCGAGATAAACTTCATCTGGTTCCGAATCACCACCGAGAGTGAACGGAATATTTGACTCCGCATCATGATCAATATTGCCTTGGAAAACAGTACCGATATCGGCACGACCGTACCAACCATCGTCTGCAATAGCGACAAAGCCGGTGCCCGCGAAAGCGGCCGCAGCGGTTGCGCACATAAGAGTTTTCTTCATACTCTTCCCCTTGTGTCTGCCGTGGGAACACCATTGTTCCACGACCGCAGGAACTTACGGACCATTCCGTAGAAACCCGAACCTACGCGGTTCTGTTTGCAAACGCGAGACCAAGCTACTCCAGAATGGCAGTCCTGCGCCCTTTTTTAGTCTGGCGCGGCGTATTTGCAACAGGAACAATGACTTTCTTCATTGCCACCCCGTCTCGAACTGAAAACCGCCATACAGGGGCACGGATTTCGCCTTATTTCACTCGTTCAAGCTCCGCCCTCGCGCCGTCACGGCTTGCCGTGCTGCTTCAACGCTTTTGGCGGTGACCCCGGCGGCGTGTTCGGCAGATCGGCTCACTTCAAGCCGCTGTCCTTCGCCGAAAGTCGTGGCGAATCCGTCATCGATAACTTTCTTGTAATTGCGCAACAGAACCGGGTCGCACGAGGCCATTTCATGCGCCAGTTTGATCGCAGACGGTACCAGTTCCTCTGCCGAGTAGACATGATTCACCAGTCCCCAGCGTTCCGCCATGTCGGCGTCCAGGAAATTGCCTGAAAAAGACAACTCCTTGGCCCGACTGATGCCGATGAGCCGCGCAAGTTTCTGGCTCAAGCCCCAGCCAGGCATAATTCCGACGCGCGCATGGGTGTCGGCAAACTTGGCGTGTTCAGACGCCAATAGGACATCGCACATCAAGGCCAATTCGAAGCCCCCGGTAATGGCGAAGCCGTTAATCGCCCCAATGATCGGCCAGGGATAAGCTGACAGTCCTTTGGCGAGGTCAATTTCACCGCCATCTGCGCCCAGCGCAAATCCGGTTTGGCCGGCTTCCTTCAAGTCAACGCCAGCGGTAAAGGCTCGCCCTGCGCCAGTCAGGACAACCGCGCGAATGCTGTCATCTTCGGCAAGATCTGCGAATGTTTTCACCAGCTCTGCCCGCAGCGCACGGCTCAGCGCGTTAAGCGCGTCGGGTCGATTCATTGTCACGACGGCGACAGGTCCGTCCTTTTCGACCAAAACTATATTTTCCGACACGATCCTCTCCTTATGTCCTGATATTGATTCGGTCCCGATGAGCGGGCGTTCAAGATGATGTTCTCACGCTTCGCCTTGCAGATGTTCCGGCTCGACGCCCTGCGCCCGCACCAGATTGTCCAGATCCTGGCGAATCTGCTCCAGAGCATCCGCATCCGTACCACGCGCGATCAGCGCGACACCATGGTCTTGCAAGGTCTGAAACCACGGATAAGAGCCGATACTGACATCAGGATACTGCTCTGAAAGCGCGGCCAGCGCCTCTGCCAGATCGCCTTCTCGCAATCCGGCGCCGCGCACCGTAATGCTCATTACGATTGCACCCGATTCCAGGCGATGACCGATATCATCGAGCATACCTTCGACAATTTTCGGGACACCCGCGAGCGTGAAGACATTGCCGGTCTGAAAACCGGGCGCTCCCGAGACCCGGTTCTCGATCAAGGATGCTCCATCCGGCACGCGTGCCATCCGCCGCCGCGCCGACGTAAATTCGGTCCCCATTTCCTCATAGCGAGCTGCCAACAAAGCCGCCGCTTCCGGGTGCTCTGCGATGCCGACCCCGAACGCGGCTGCAATCGCATCCGCTGTAATATCGTCATGTGTTGGACCGATTCCGCCCGTCGTGAAGACATAGCTATATGTCGCCCGCAAGCTGTTCACGGCGTCGACGATACGATCCTGTTCATCAGGAACGATCCGCACTTCCTTCACGGGTATGCCAAACGGCGCCAAATAGCGCGCAATGGTCTGGGTATTGATGTCTCGCGTTCGGCCCGAGAGCAATTCATCTCCGATCAGGCAAATAGCAGCAGTTGGGGAGGGTTTCATCCGGCTTGCCTACCGCATTCACAACAGGCCCGACAACCCAAATCCAACCCCATTGCCGCCTCGTCAGGGACAGATTGCCGTCTATTCTGGCCGCCAATGACATGCGAAACGGGATGAAAGGAGCTTGAAATGGTCGAATTCGGTCCGAACGGGTCTGTCCTGACTAGCGATCAGGTTCCTGCCGCAGAGCACACCGCCTACACGGTTCCGACAATTACCAAACTGAAACGGATTGGTCTGGCCAGTTTCTTGTGCGGCATGGCCGCGTGCATCCTGGTCACCCTGATCGGGGTCATCCTGCTATTTCTCGGTTTTCAGATCGCCAGCCTGTTTGGACAGGATGCGGGATTGATCTTCGGCAATGAAGGGTTTCTGCAGGGGATCGGGTTTGCCACACTGATGGCCGCGATGAACTGGTATTTCGCCTATTTCACGGTGCCAGCTGCCTGGGTCGCGATTGGCTTTTCCCTCGGGCGTTTGCCGCGGCGCGGCATCGTGCACGCCGCGCCCTATTATCGCTGGGGCGCGATCTGGGGTGGATTTCTGGTCGGGTCGACGACCGGGATCGCATCTTTCCTGCTGACCAATATGAATCTCGCAACCGGAATGAGCGGTTTCGCAACTGGCGCTCTGATTGGCGGATTTGCAGGCGTGATCTGTGGCGCCATCTTTCGCGGCATTGTCCGGCCGACAGAACAGGTCAAGCGGATTCAGGTCGACGTCTTCTGATCCTTGACGCTGCGCTCAAATCCACCCACCTCCCCGGCATGGGAAAGTCAGACATTCAAATTTGGACCGATGGGGCGTGCAGCGGTAATCCCGGCCCTGGCGGTTGGGGCGCGCTCTTGATCGCGGGCAAACGGCGCAAGGAAATCCATGGTGGCGAGCCGGATACGACGAATAATCGTATGGAACTCATGGCCGCCATCGAGGCCTTGAACGCGCTCAAAAAGGCCAGCGCGGTCACGCTGCATACGGACAGCACCTATGTTAAAGACGGGCTGACCAAGTGGATCCATGGCTGGAAAAAGAATGGCTGGAAAACCGCTGCCAAGAAGCCCGTCAAGAACAAGGACTTGTGGCAAGCTTTGGAGAAAGCCTGCGCCCGGCACGAAATCAAATGGGTCTGGGTCAAGGGCCATGCTGGCGATGAAGGCAATGAAAAAGCCGATGAACTGGCCCGATTGGGGGCCGAACAGGCGCGCGGATAACACGAATGTGAGGCCGCTGCAGTGAGCAGCGTGGTAAGACGGGCGCCTAATTCAAAAGGAGCTCCTCCCATGCGATTGATTCTTGCCGTGACGGCCGCCGCTTTCATGGCCGCCTGCAGTCAAGCGGCTGTTCCCGCCTCCGAGCGCGCCACTGTCACCGCCCCCGCAGAAGACACCCGCGTGCTCGCAGTCTTGAGCTATGCCGACTGGTGCGGCAGCTGCAAAGCCCTCGACCCCAAGGTAAAAGCTGTACAGGCCGCGAACACGTTTGATGGCGTTGCCTTTGCGACCATTGATTACACATCGCGCGATGCAGATGCCTTCTTTGACGACGCTGAAACCCTGGGCGTTGCGTCCGCCATGCGCGCGACCTTCCCCGAAAAGATCAAGACCGGGCGCCTGTATCTGGTCAATCTGGACAGCGGCGAGGTCATTTCGACCGTAGACAAATCCATGGATGAAGCCGCGATTACGGCCGCCATCACGGAAGCTGCAGCGCTTTCATAATTTTTTTCTGACCGCTGTCAGGATCGCCTCTCTCCAATCGTCTGGTTGACAGATGCTGCAATCAAGCAGGATCTTCAATCAGACCTCTGGAGGGAGGATTTACTATGGCTAAATTTGTTTTGATGCTGCCCCACGCGCCCGACCGTTACACCAATCTGGGCGAAGCCGAATTCATGGACCTCATGAAAGACTATATCGGCTGGGTCGAAGAGATGAGCGCCAAGGGCAAGTTCGAGGGCGGTGAGAAACTGCTCGATGAAGGCGGCAAGATCGTCACCAATAAATCCGGCTCGATCGAAGTGCATGATGGCCCATTCGCCGAAGTCGCAGAAATCCTGGGCGGATACATGGTGATCAATGCGGCAGACTATGATGAAGCGGTCGAAATCGCGCGTAGTCATCCGCACATGAAGCATAATGAGACCATTCTCATCCGGCAGACAGACGCCTCCGCGGACGAGTGATGACGGTCTCCACCGACATACATGCGCTGTTGGACGAAACCATCAGACGGGAGCGAGGCTGGCTGATTTCCAGCCTCGTCTCCCGGCTCGGGCCTGGCAAGGTCGATCTGGCCGAGGACGTTGCACAGGACGCAATTGTCAAAGCGCTTGCGACCTGGCCATATAAGGGCATTCCGGACAATCCACGGGCCTGGCTGCGGCGTGTGGCGGGTAATACCGCGATCGATCGCATACGCCGTTCTGCGCGTGAATTCGGCATTGATGATGACTGGGATCTGGCGACCAGCGACGATGACGTCATCACGCCCTCGCTGAGTGATCCCGAGCTCGACCTCATGGTCCTGTGCTGCGACCCGGCGCTGGCCCCGCAGGACCAGCTTTTTCTGGCGCTGAAGACGGTCTGTGGATTCACGGCTGCAGAGACCGCCGCCTTGTTCTTTCTCAAGGAAGACGCGCTGTCACAGCGCCTCGCCCGCGCCAAACGCCAATTGCGCGCGCAATCGGGTGATCTTGCCCGATATCCGACACGGTTCGCGCTCAAGGATCGCCTGCCGCGCTTGTTGAAAGTAATTTATCTGATGTTTGCCTGGGGATACCTGCCCCGACGCGGCGATGTCGTGTTCAGGGACGATCTGTGTCGCGAAGCGATCCGGCTGTCTGAAGGCCTACTGGCACAAACCGATGGCGAGACAGCGGGGCATCATGCCTTGCATGCGCTCCTGCTCTTCCAGGCGGCCCGATTGCCAGCCCGCGCGACAGACGAACAGGTTCTGATCCCGCTCGAGCATCAGGATCGCGCGGATTGGGACAAGACTATGATCGCCGATGCGTTCGCACAATTGGAATCCGCGCAGTCCAGCCCGAACCTGACAAGATATCATTTTGAGGCCGGAATCGCCTCTCTTCATGCTCAGGCACCGACCTGGGTCGCGACCGACTGGCAATCCATCGCACGCCTGTATGCGCTGCTCGATCAACACGCCCCGTCACTCGCTGTGTCCGTCAATTGGGCCGTCAGCTTGATCTATTCCAATGAGCTCGCCCAGGCAACCAAGCTTCTGGACAAGCTGCAGGACCAGCGCGGATCAGCGCAGTTTCCTGGTTATCACCTTGCTGTCGCCAAGCTCGCGCAGGCAAATGGCGATGCGGACACGGCCAAGGCCGCGCTCAGCCGCGCCAGTGCATGCCAAGTGTCTGCGCCGATTGCAGACCATATCGCACGTCAGACTGACTTGATTGCGACCGGCGCCTAGTCGTTGAAGCGGCCATCCTCGATGATCGCGTCATAATCAGCTTTGATCTGCGCATATTTCATATCAATGCCCATTTTCATGATCTCATGGGTAAATATGTAGAGCCGGTTGGCCTCGACACATTCTGCCACCCAATCGGCCACCTTGTCCGGGTCCAGCCCGCCTTTAATGACCGCATCCATTTCCTGGAATTGTGGATCCTGCTGGGCCTCTTCGAGAGACACCGTATTGGAGGGGCGGCCAAATCCAGTGGTGTGAATCTGGGTCCTGACCCAGCCTGGGCAAAGGACGCTGACGCCGATTTTGTGCGGCATCAGCTCGGCCTTGAGGCTTTCCGAATAGCCGACCACCGCATATTTCGTGGCATTATACGGCCCCATGCCGCCAGGCGCGACATGGCCAGCCATGGACGCGGTATTGATGAAGTGCCCGCCTTCGCCATGCGACTGGATCAGAGGCGTGAACAATTCCACGCCATGCACAACGCCCATCAGATTGATATCGACAATCCAGCGCCAATCCTGCAACGGAATCTCGCCGGGCTGACCGCCCAGACCGACACCGGCATTGTTGGCGACGATGTGCACTTTGCCGAAATGGTCGACCGTCTTCTGCGCAGCCTCTTCAAGCGCGCCCGCATCTGCCACGTCGCATACAACGGATGACACGGCATTGCTGTCTTTCGAAAGCTCTTCGACGGCGCGCTCCAATCCTTCTGCATCGCGATCTGCCAGCATGACGCTGGCGCCGCGGCGCAGGAACGTCCGGGCCATTGAAAGCCCCAATCCGCTGGCACCGCCCGTGACAAAGGCCACTCGACCTTGAATGTCGCTCATCTTCTTCCCTCCAAAACAAACGGCCTGCCATTTCGATAACGCAGGCCGTTCAGCATGTAACGCAGCACGAAACGCTAGGCGTCGACCGTGCCCTTCATAAAGCCTGCCAGGCGCTCATTAATGATCTGATCCGCTTCCGTCATGATCCGATCGATCAGCTCCTTACAAGTTGGAATGTCATTGATCAGGCCCGCGACCATGCCACAGGACCAGGCCCCGGCATCCATGTCGCCTTCCATCATGATCCGCGGGTAAACCCCGGCCACTTCGCCGATAATGTCTTCAAACTTGAGGTCGTCTCCGAGCAATTTCTCTTTCTCGAGCAGGCGTTCCACCGCCTCATTGGTCAGAACCCGCTCTGTATTGCGCAAAGGACGCATGACCAGGCGTGTATCGAGTTCTGACGCCGCGACGATCGCCTGTTTCACATTCTCATGCACCGGGGCTTCCTTGGTGGCGATGAAGCGTGTGCCCATATTCATGCCCTGCGCGCCCATGGCGAGTGAGGCGACCAGAGAGCGGCCATCGGCCTGTCCTCCAGAGGACACGAATGGAATATCCAGCTCATCCGCGGCGCGGGGCAACAGGATCATGTTCGGAACATCATCTTCGCCGGGGTGACCGCCACATTCAAAGCCATCTACGGACACCGCATCACAGCCAATATCCTGCGCCTTGAGCGAGTGCCGAACCGAGGTGCATTTGTGGATCACCTTGATACCGGCATCCTTGAGGTGCGGCAGCACTTGCGCAGGATTGCGCCCGGCCGTCTCAACCACTTTGACTCCGCCATCAATAATCGCCTTCACAATAGCCGGATAATCCGGCGGATTCAGCGTCGGCAGAAATGTGATATTCACGCCGAATGGCTTGTCCGTCATGTCATTGCACTTGGCGATCTCATTCGCCAGATCCTGCGGGGTTTTCTGGGTCAATCCGGTGATGATCCCCAGACCGCCTGCATTCGAGACAGCGGCTGCCATTTCAGCGAAACCGACAAAGTGCATGCCACCCTGGATAATCGGGTGTTCAATGCCAAACATTTCCGTGATGGCGGTTTTCATGCGTCTATCCTCCTTGTTCTTCGCCACAATGTCCCTCAAACTGACGCGAAACAAGTCTGACTTAGGGGAAGCGATATGGCGCTGAAGCTGTTTTTACATGGTGTTCCGGATACCCCATCCATGTGGGATCCGCTCATCGCTGAACTCGGCCTAACGCCTGAGGCCTACCGCGCGCCGGCCATGCCGGGATTTGTCGACACGGCACCGGCCGATTTCACCTGCACCAAGGAGGCTTATGTCGACTGGTATATCGGCGAGATGGAACAGGCGCATGCCGAATCTGGCCCGGTCGACCTGGTCGGGCATGACTGGGGCGCGCTCATCACCATCCGCGCGGCCAGCTTGCGCCCGGACCTGGTTCAGACCTGGTGTGTTGCCAATGCACTGCCTCACCCGGAGTATAAGTGGCACCGCATGGCCCGGATGTGGCAAACTCCGATTGTCGGCGAGACGATCATGGCGGTCACCCGCAAGGAAGCGCTGTGCAAAGGTCTGCACGCAGCAGGCATTCCGGCCGATCTCGCCTCGAAAGAGGCCAGTCACTGGACTCCACATATGCGCAAAGCCATTCTGAAACTATACCGATCCGCCAAGACGGCGGGTTCAGACTGGTGGGATGACAAAAAGAACCTGCCAGGGCGAGGCCTCGTATTCTGGGGTGAAGACGATCCGTACGTGCCAACATGGGTGGCCGACAAGTTCTGCGACGCCACCGGCGCTAATCTGGAAAAGCAGGCCGCGACCGGTCACTGGTCGATTATCGAGCGGGCCGATGTGCTGGCCGGCTTGCTCAAGCAGCACTGGGCCTAGGGGTCGAACCCGCGCAGAAATGCGTCCACATTGGCGCCGAGGGACTTTACGGCGTAGCCCCCTTCCATACAGATCAAGGTGGGCAAGTTCAGCTCCGCGATCAAGGACGCCATGGCCGTATAGTCCTCGGTTTCGATCTCGAAGAAACTGATCGGATCCCCGGCAAATGTGTCAGCGCCGTACGGCACGATGAGGAGGTCCGGCGCAAAGGCCTGAACCCGCTCTATGGCCTGTATCAATTGCGCGCGATAAGCAGGCCATTTCGTCCCGCGCGGCATGGGCAGATTGAGATTGAAGCCTTTGCCTGCGCCGTCCCCGAGTTCATCGTTATGCCCCCAATAGAAGGGATAATCTGTCTTTGGATCGGCATGCAGAGAGACCGTCAAAACGTCTTCACGCTGATAGAAAATGTCCTGCGTGCCATTGCCGTGATGATAGTCAATGTCGAGTACTGCAACCTTCGTCGCACCTCGCTGGCGGGCTTGCTCTGCCGCGATGGCGACATTGTTGAGATAGGAATAGCCGCCCATATAGTCGCGCCCGGCATGGTGGCCCGGGGGGCGGCAAAAGGCGAAGGCACTGCCAGCGCCCGTGAGGACAGCCTCCAGCCCATTCAAGGCTGTCTGCGCGTTCCAGTACACAGCTTGCCAGGTCCCGGCCGCAACCGGTGTTCCGCAATCATAGGAATACTGGCCAAGCTCGGCGTCGATCCGGGTCAGATTCAGCGCCCGACGACCGCGAATGGGAAAGACATATGGGAAGGCATCCCCTGACCGTCCAGCGGCGGTCCAATCGGTATGCGCGCGCTTCAGAAAATCGATATAGGCCGGGTCATGGACCGCGCGAATGGCTGCTTCGCCGAAATCCTCAGATGAGTGGCGGCCCGGCAAGACCTCGAGAATCGCGTCGACCCGTGCTTGCGATTCCGCGTGCGGGACCAGTTTGCCATTTTGCAGCTCAATGGCAGGCGCGTGCGCCGACTGATAATCAGAGAAAAAGGCGATCATGGGAGAAACAGGCCTGCGCGATTTGAGAGATTCGAAAGGTCCGCCATGGACGAGTTTCCATATCGACTCCGTCCTGATCTGGCGTCAACCGCGGCGACATAATTCCGGTCCGTGGTTCAGAATTTCCGCATAAGGAACAGTCTATTAGCCTGGCAACTGAACTTCAACTCTCGGCATTCCTGGCGAATCCGGGAACAAAACCCGGAATGACAGTAAATTGGGAAAGCTGATTCTGGTTGCCTGAGGGCGACCGCAAATAAGGGGAGATCCAATGTCAGAAGAGACTCAAGAACCGCAAGGCGACGTGACCGAAGCCTGGCGCGCCACCCAGGACCAGAAATCAAAAGCCGGACGCTTGCGCCTGTTTGCCGGGATTTCCTGGCTCATCGCGATTGGCGGCGAAGTCGCCGGGATCGTGCTCTTGCTGCAAGGCCGGTTCGATGACGGCAATCTTCCGCTTCTGATCGGGCTCCTGGTCGGGATTGCGGTTTTCGCCATTGCCGGCAGCCTGATGTGGAAAGCCGCGAACAAGCATGATCCAGCCAGCAAGGAAGAAGCGTTCAAATTCTTCGTCCAGAACCAGCTGGGTGCGATCATTACCATTATCGCTTTCCTGCCGCTCCTCGTCCTGATCTTCATGGACAAGGATATGGATCCCAAGAACAAGCAGATTGCTGGCGGCGTCGGCGTCGCTCTGGCCGTCGTCGCAACCCTGTTTGGGATCAGCTATAATCCGCCCTCTGTGGAGCAATATACAGAGGACATGAATGAATGCGCGGCGCAGATCAAAGCCAATCTGCCCACCACGGCCTGCTCACCGGAAGTCGCTGAACAAGCACAGGAAATTGCGCGCGATACGGATGCCGTAGTCGAGGCCACAGGCGGCAGCGAGGTCGTCTACTGGATCGCACCGCCCGGCGGCGCCAAGAAGCATGACTCGCCGCGTGTGTTCCATCTCTGTGAGGATGTCAGCCCGTTGCGCGACAAGCCCGTGGTGAGCGGCTCGGTGACCGAGGCCTATGCACAAAATGCCAAGCGCATTACCAAGCAGATCACCATGGAACAGAACCAGTGCGGGTTCAGCACCGAAGAATAAGCGCACGCCGGTTCGGCGGTGGCGATTGGAGCTAGAAACAGTGATCCCGGTGTCTCGAACCACCGGGATCGCTCTTGCCCGAACCGGCAAACTCGGCTTTCCATGATCCCGTCTGCAGCATGGATCGACACAAAGGCTTGAGCACCCCATCTCCTTCGCGCCGCCGGCGTCTTCAACGCGACAAGGACTTTACCGGGGATCGGTTGACCACATTCCGGCAGGTCTTCCTGCGGCATGGGCTACTGGGTCTCACACTGGCGGTCATCTGCATCTGTCTGCCGGGCATGCTTTCTGTCTTCAGCGACAGTCTCGCGCGCGCCGCGGCGTATGCCGGATCTTATGTGGCGGTCTATGCGCTCATTTTCCTGGGCTTGTGCGCTTATGCTTGGCGGCTCGATCGGCGATTGAGCGCGCCGCAGATTGGCTGGATCCTCTATCTTGGCGCCCTGTCCTTCTGGGAGGAATGGGTGTTTCGCCTGGCGCTGCCACAAGCTCTTGAAGGGATCGGCGCCTCCGTCTGGCTGGCGGCGTTCGTCAGCGCCGTATTGTTCGGCGGCCTGCACTATTTCACGCTGCGCTGGAAATGGCAGTGGTGCGTCGCGGCCGCTTTTGGCGGTCTTGGCTTGAGCCAGCAAATGGAGACCCACAATGACCTGCTCTGGATCACCGCCTTTCACTGGATCGGCACCTATATCAACACGCCGCGTCTACCAGGACGATCCGCGCAATCGACCACCAACTAACAGCCTTCTGAGTATTCCAGACACAAAAAAGCCCGGACATCTGGCCGGGCTATTTCGAAACCTGTCAGGCGCGATCTATTCTTCCATCGCCTCGAGTTCAGCCTCGTGGCGGGCACGATCAGCAGCCCCGCGAGCGTCTTCATCACGATCAACCAGCTCGATCACCGCGCGCGGTGCATTATCACCGTGGCGATAGCCAGCTTTCAGAACGCGCGTATAGCCGCCATTACGGTCCTTGTAGCGCTCGCCGAAGACTTCAAATAGCTTCTTCACTGCAGCTTCGTCGCGAACCTTGGACACGGCCTGACGGCGCGCGTGCAGATCGCCGCGCTTGGCCAGCGTGATCAGCTTGTCCATGAAGGGCTTCATCTCTTTGGCTTTTGGCAGAGTCGTGACGATCTGCTCGTGCTCAATCAGAGACGCTGCCATATTGGCAAACATCGCTTTGCGGTGTGAAGCCGTGCGGTTCAGCTTCCGATGGGCCATGCCGTGACGCATTTTAGTCTCCTTGTCTGCCCTCTCGGGCATACATCCTTATAGGTGGTCGTCGTACTTTTTCGCCAGGGCTTCAATATCCTCAGGCGGCCAGTCTGGCACATCCATTCCGAGGTGAAGGCCCATGCCGGCCAGTACTTCTTTGATTTCGTTCAGCGACTTGCGGCCGAAGTTCGGGGTGCGCAGCATTTCCGCTTCGGACTTCTGAATGAGGTCGCCAATGTAGACGATATTGTCGTTCTTCAAGCAGTTTGCAGAGCGAACAGACAGTTCCAGCTCGTCGACTTTCTTGAGCAGAACCGGGTTGAAGCCGAGATCGCTCTCTTCGGTCTGGCTTGAGCTTTCGGACTCAGGCTCATCGAAGGTGATGAAGAGCTGCAGCTGGTCCTGCATGATGCGGGCGGCATACGCGACGGCATCTTCTGGCGTGATCGAACCATCCGTCTCAACTGTCAGGGTCAGTTTGTCATAGTCCAGGACTGTCCCTTCGCGGGTGTCTTCAACCTGATAGCCGACGCGGCGAACGGGCGAATAGATCGCATCCACCGGAATGAAGCCGATCGGCGCATCTTCCGGGCGGTTCTCTGTTGCTGGGACATAGCCTTTGCCGGTCGCCACAGTGAATTCCATGTGCAGATTGGCACCATCGTCCAGCGTGCAAATGACGTGATCCGGATTGAGAATTTTGACATCGCCTGGGGTTTCGATCTGACCCGCTTTGACTTCGCCCTTGCCGGAAGCTTTCAGGATCATGCGCTTGGGCGCATCTGAAACCATGTCGACGGCAACCTGCTTCAGG
>JBCCZH010000031.1:0-16069 GCA_039188075.1 Pseudomonadota bacterium | reverse complement strand
TGCGTCTCTGCTTGAGATTCCTAACCGAAAAGAAAGATTTAATTCCGACGTTCCGCCCTTGTTAATCCCTGCGAATACCTCCGAAATAGGAACATTCGCAGACCAGCAGCAACATCAGAATGCTGCGGCAGACGAAGTGGTGATGGACCGCGGTGCAGAATGTACCGCAGGGGGTTGTGATGCTATTTGAATGGCTGGCCGCTGAAGAAGGGCCGCTGAGACTTTTCAACTATCTGACGTTCCGTACGGGACTGGCCCTCGTGACCGCATTTCTGGTCACCGTGATTGCTGGCGGCTGGATGATTGATGTGCTGCGCGCGCGTCAGGGCAAAGGCCAACCCATCCGCGATCTTTCGCTGGAAGCGCAAATGGCCAAGCAGGGCACCCCAACCATGGGCGGTTTCCTGATCTGGATCGGTCTGTTGCTTGGCACCATCCTGTTCGCGGACCTGAGCAATCCCTATATCTGGGTCGTTCTGGCCGTGTCGCTGTCTTATGCCTTTCTCGGCTTCCTCGATGATTATGCCAAAGTCACCAAACAGAGCACGGACGGCGTGTCGGCGCGTTTGCGGCTGGGCACGGAATTCCTCGTCGCAGCCGCGGCGGGCGCGTTCATCATGGGGCTGCATGGTGCGCATACGCCGCTCGGTCATGCGGAATGGGGCGCGCTGAATCCGCTGGCGGAATGGATTGCCGGTTTCGCCCCTGAGACCTCGGTCGAGCGCAATGAAGCCTCATTTTCTGGCGGTGTCGCGATCCCGTTCGTGAATGATTATTTCTATCCGCTGGGCGGACTGTTCGTGGTCTTCGCCTGTATCGTGATTGTCGGCTTTGCCAATGCGGTGAACTTTACCGATGGACTCGACGGCCTCGCCATCGTGCCGATCATGTTTACCGGCGCCGCCTTTGCCTTGATCGCTTATCTGACGGGTAACTTCGTCTTTGCCGGCTATCTCGGCATCCAGTTCACACCAGGCGCGGGTGAGATGGCGGTCCTGATGGGCGCGATGATGGGCGCTGGCATGGGCTTTCTCTGGTACAATGCCTATCCTGCCAAAGTGTTCATGGGCGATACCGGATCGCTCGGCCTGGGCGGCTTGATTGGCGTTGTGGCCGTCGCCATTAAACACGAATTCGCGCTGGCCGTGATTGGCGGCCTGTTCGTGCTCGAAGTGCTGTCTGTCGTGCTGCAGGTCAGCTGGTTCAAGATCACCCGTCGTCTGACCGGCGAGGGCAAGCGTATCTTCCTGATGGCGCCGCTGCATCACCATTTCCAGAAACAGAACTGGCCTGAAACACGGGTCGTGGTTCGGTTCTGGATCATGTCGCTCCTGTTCGCCCTTGCCGGCCTCGCCACACTGAAGCTGAGGTAACGCCCGACCCATGATTCCCATCACCGAATATGCAGGGCGCGATGTCGCCGTCTATGGCCTGGGCCGCACCGGATTGTCCGCTGCGAAAGCTCTGGCTGCGGGCGGCGCGCGCGTGCATGCCTGGGATGATGGAGATGCGGCACGGGCCAAGGCTGAAGCCGAAGGCGTCACTGTCAGCGACATCAATAAGCGCGACTGGCAGAAATTCGCAGCCCTGGTCCTGTCGCCTGGTATTCCTTACAAATTCCCGCAGCCGCATCGCCTGGTGCGGATGGCGGAAATGATGAATGTCCCGGTCGTCGGCGATATGGAATTGTTCGCCCGCGCGGTGCAGGCCTTGCCCGAAAAAGGGCGCCCGAAAGTGGTTGGGATTACGGGCACGAACGGCAAGTCGACAACGACCGCCCTGATCGGTCACATCCTGCGTGAAGCGGGCCGTGATGTCCGCATTGGCGGCAATATCGGTACAGGCGTGCTGGATATGGCGCCGCTCAATGCCAATGCAATTTATGTCCTCGAACTGTCCTCGTATCAGCTGGATCTGGTTGAGAGCCTGCATTGTGATGTCTCGGTCTTTCTGAACATCTCGCCAGATCATCTCGATCGGCATGGCGGTATGGAAGGGTATGTCGACGCCAAGAAACGCATCTTCGCCAATCAGCGGCCGCGCGATGTCGCCGTGATCGGGATTGATGATCCGCATTCGCAAGCCGTGGCGATGAGCCGCCTGCGACCGGGCGAGGGCCGCGTGGTTCAGATCAGTTCGGAGTTTGGCCTCGCCCGCGGTGTCAGCGCGGTCGATGGTCACCTGTATGACAGCACAGGCGGCCAGGCCATTCGGGTCGGCGATCTGGCGGAAGCGCAGGCCCTGCCCGGGCGACATAATTTCCAGAACGCTGCGGCGGCCTATGCGGCCTGTCAGGCGCTGGGCGTTGCGCCGGGTCGAATCATGGCGGGCATTCAATCCTTCCCGGGCCTGGCGCATCGGATGGAGCTGGTCGGCGAAGTTGAAGGCGTGCGGTTCGTCAATGATAGCAAGGCGACCAATGCTCAGGCGGCCGAACAGGCGCTGAAAACCTGGCCCAAAGTGCACTGGATTGCTGGCGGCGTCGCCAAGGCCGAGGGTATTGAACCGCTCGCCCCCTGGTTTGACCGGGTCGCGCAAGCCTATCTGATCGGCGAAAGCGAAGCCGATTTTACCAAGACCCTGAAAGGGAAAACCAAGACGGTTAGCTGCGGTACATTGGAAGCGGCCACGCAGGCGGCGTTCGATGCCGCCAAGGCCTCGGGTGAGGCCAATCCGATCGTCTTATTGTCGCCTGCCTGTGCAAGTTTCGATCAGTTTAAAGATTTCGAAGCACGTGGTGATGCATTCAAGGGCATTGTGCAGCGGCTCGCTGCGCAAGTCGAACCTCAGAAGGAAGCTGTATAGGAGCGCGTCATGGTCGAAGTTGCCCTCCGCCCGCGGACTGGATCCGGGCGTCTGATTGAGTGGCAACGTGGCCTCGACTGGTCGATCCTGATGGCGGCTGTGGCGCTGCTCGGCGCCGGCCTCTTGCTCTCCCTCGCGGCCGGGCCACCTGCAGCTGAGCGGTTGGGTTATTCGGACAGTTTCTATTTCGTCAAACGACACGCCATGTTTGTTGGCGCAGCCGTGACCGTGCTGGTAGGGGTCAGTTTGCTGGATCGCGTCTGGGCGCGGCGCCTGGCGGCTTTGGTCTTTATCGGCTCAATTGCGCTTTTGGCTTTCATCCTGGTTTCTGGCTACGAAGCCAAAGGCGCGCGGCGCTGGATCCGGCTTGGTAGTTTCGGTCTTCAGCCATCAGAGTTTGTAAAACCGGCCCTGATCGTGTTGACGGGATGGCTGTTGGCGCAACGACAAATCTATCCGAAAGGACCGTGGGCCGCGATCACGCTGGTCTTCTTCTGTGTCACGCTCGGCTTTTTATTATTGCAACCTGATGTCGGCCAATCGGCGCTGCTGACCGCGGCCTTCATCATCACCTTTTTTGTCTCCGGACTGCCCTGGCGCTGGGCGGCGATATTTGCTGGCGGCGGCGCCGGACTGTCCAGCCTGCTATACGTGACCTTGCCGCATGTCCGGTTCCGGGTGAACTCCTTCCTCAACCCGAGTGAGTATGACACGTACCAGGTCGACAAGGCGTCTGAGGCCATTGGTCGAGGCGGTCTGTTTGGCGTTGGACCGGGCGAAGGTACGATCAAGACCTCATTGCCCGACGCGCATACCGATTTTGTCTATGCCGTCATGGGCGAGGAATTCGGGTTCATCGCCGCGATCGGCCTGATCTTCGTGTTCGGCTTTATCGTGTGGAAGGGCTTGCGCGCAGCGGCCCGGCTGCATGATCCATACCCGCGCGCGGCGGCGACCGGATTGTTTGCGCTTTTCGGCCTTCACGCTGCCATAAACATTGCCGTTAATGTCAGTCTGATCCCGCCGAAAGGCATGACGCTCCCGTTCATCTCGTCCGGCGGATCTTCAATGATAGGGACGGCGCTCACCCTTGGTTTGGCGCTGGCACTGATCCGACGCGGTCAGACAAGCGTGAAGGCATGGAATGAGCGATAAACCTCTCGTCGTGATCGGCGCAGGCGGCACAGGCGGGCATATGTTCCCGGCTGCAGCTTTTGCAGAAGAAATGGCCAGCCGCGGCTGGGAAGTCGGTCTGATCAGCGATGATCGCGGCTTGCGCTATGCCGAAAAATTCCCGGCCAGCTGGAAAATGGAAGTCAAGGCGGCCAGCCCGAACATTCGCAAACCCTGGACGCTGCCAGGTACCGCGATGAAATTGCGGGCCGGCGTCAACTCAGCGGTAAGGCGGTTCAAGCAAAAGCAAAGACCCGCCCTGATCGCGGGCTTTGGCGGTTATCCGGCTTACCCGGCCCTGTCAGCCGGGCGGCGGCTTGGCATTCCCTTGTTGATCCATGAACAGAATGCCGTGCTCGGCCGGGTCAATCGCGCCTTTGCCAAATCGGCCAGTGTCGTCGCCTCGGGCTTTGAGCGGCTTGATCGATTGCCGGGCGGGGCCAATCATCAGCCGATTGGCAATCCGGTCCGGGCACCGATTGCGGCGGTGCGTGATGTTCCATACCCGGCGACCGATGGAGAGCTGATCCTCTTCATCACAGGCGGTTCGCAAGGCGCGCGGATACTTGGCGAAGCCATCCCGCTGGCCATTGCCAACCATATCCCGGCGCCGCTGCGCATGCGGCTGCATGTCGTGCAGCAAGTGCGCGAGGAACAGCTGGAAGATGTGCGGGCAATTTATGAAAAGGTCGATGTCAAAGCGACGCTGCAGCCTTTCTTTTCCGATATGCCGGATCGGCTGGCAGCTGCGCATCTGGTGATTGCGCGGTCTGGTGCCGGCACGGTCAGCGAGATAGCGGCAGTGGGGCGTCCGTCTATCCTGATCCCGCTCAAGATTGCCATGGACAATCATCAGGAAGCCAATGCGGAAGGCCTGGTCGATGCCGGGGCGGCGGACATGTTGCTGGAAGACAATCTCTATCCGAACCTGATTGGTGAGCTCTTGGCGGTTCGCCTCGGTGACGCGAATGACCTCGCGGTCCGTGCGGCCGCGGCGAAGGCGCTCGGCAATGTTCGGGCGGCGCAGGATCTGGCGGATATGGCGGAGCGGATTTCTGCGCGTGACGCTTAAAGCTAGGATGGTGGCCGGTGTTGCCATCGGCATACTTGCGCTGGCCACGTCTTATTGGACTTCAAGTCTCACGCGCGAGCCAAACCGGTTAGACTGTGAAAACCAATCCCTGGCGAAGGAATTGAAAGACTATGGGGAAGAATTCGCCCCGCAATTTCCCGTTGGGACTTCCAGATCAAGCCTGATTGACCGGGCCGAACGCAGCAACATGTATTGCTTCACGATTTGCAGCGATGGCAGCGCGAAATCGGCCTGCCAACCAAAACCTGAAGAATGGACCGGGACCCGATGTCGCCTCACGCGAAATACAGACGCGTGCAGTCACACGCTCTGGGTGACAGGGACATATATAGACGAGACGCTCACAGAACCTCTCGCGAGCAAAGTGATCACCCGCAAACTCGGTTTTCTGGAGACCCGGACCGATTGATCTGCCGATCAAGCCGCATCACATCGATGCGTCTCATACATCTTAGCCGCTTTCAGCCATTCCCAACCAAAGGCTTCTTCTGAGTCGCCCTGCGTCTGGCGCTGTTCCAGCTTTTCCAGGGCTTCCTTCAAAGTCGGCTCATGGCCTTCCGGCACCCACCACATGACGAAATGCATCTGGCCGAGGACTTCGAACCATTCCTCGCGGCGTTCATAAAATTGCTTGTGCACCGTGCCCCAGACGAATTTTTCCAGGCTCTCAACATCTTTCCAGACAGTGAGATTGGCGACGAATTGCGGGTCGCCATCAATCTTGGCTTCGGTATTGCCAACCCCCGGTTCGCCAGAGCCTTCCATCATCCAGACAAAGCCCGGCATGCGCTTGCCAAGGCCATTGATGAAATCGAGATTGTCCATGAATTCCTTGACCCTTGGGTCTTCGGTCGGAGCGACCAGGCGGCCAATGTTCAATTCAGCTAAATGCATTGTCATGTTCGCTCCTTTTTTTGGCCATGTCTGATCGGCAGAGGAAGGGTATGGAACCCAATGCTCATGCCCGACTCAGTCCGACGCTTGCCCCTTCATATGCGGGTGCGGTAACGCAATCACAACCTATATCTGGCCATTGGACGCCCATGAAACCTTCACCGACCCCATTCCCGCTCGGCCCTGCCCATCTTGTGGGCATTGGCGGCATTGGCATGTCGGGCATTGCCGAGATCATGATGAATCTCGGCTATCAGATTCAAGGCTCGGATGTCAGCGAAAGCGCCAATGTCAAACGCCTGCGCGAGCGCGGCGCCGTCGTCCATATCGGACACACGGCGGAGAATGTCGCGGGCACCAGCGCGGTGATCATTTCCAGTGCCATCAAGGATGACAATGTCGAGGTTCAAGCTGCCCGCGCGGCGGGTATCCCGGTTGTTCGACGCGCCGATATGCTGGCCGAGATCATTCGCCTGAAATGGACCGTCGCAGTAGCGGGCACGCATGGCAAGACGACAACCACGACCATGGTTGCCGCGCTGCTCGATGGCGCCGGCATCGACCCGACTGTGATCAATGGCGGCATCATCAACGCCTATGGCTCAAATGCCAAAGCCGGTGATGGCGACTGGATCGTGCTGGAGGCTGACGAGTCCGATGGCACCTTCATGAAGATTCGTCCGACGATTGCGATCGTCACCAATATGGATCCCGAACATATGGAGCATTATGGCTCCATGGACGCCTTGCGCGATGCGTTCGACACTTATGTCGGCAATATTCCCTTCTATGGCTTCGGCGTTCTGTGCACGGACCATCCCGAAGTGGCGGCCATGGTGGCGCGCGTTTCTGACCGGCGGATCATCACCTATGGCTATAATCGCCAGGCCGACGTGCGGGCGGTCAATCTGCAACCCTCCAGCGATGGCGTGACCTTTGATGTCATGATCCGGGCACAGATCAATGCGGCCGAGCGGGTGATCGAGCAGGTCTTCCTGCCCATGGCGGGCGAGCATAATGTATCCAATGCGCTGGCCGCGATTGCCGTCGCCGTTGAATTGGGGGCGACCAATGATCAGCTCCGCGACAGTCTGAAAGCCTTTGGCGGCGTCAAACGCCGCTTCACCCAGGTCGGGGAATGGAACGGCATTCGGGTGATCGATGATTATGCGCACCACCCGGTAGAGATCATGGCCTGTCTGAAAGCCGCGCGAGCGATCCAGGGGCAGGGACGGGTGATCGCAATCTCGCAGCCGCATCGCTATTCCCGGCTGGATGATCTGTTTGAGGATTTTGCGCAATGCTATCGCGAGGCCGACATTGCCGTGATTACCCCGGTCTTTGCTGCCGGTGAGGCGCCGATCGACGGCGTCGATCATGCCGCTTTGGTGCAAAGCATGAAGGGCCACGGCCACAAACAGGCTCAGACGCTTGAAGATCTGGAAACCTTACCGGAGTTGATCCGCGCGTTGGCGGAACCGGGCGACATGGTCGTCTGTATGGGGGCGGGCAGCATCTCTACGCACGCAAACGCCCTGATCGAGAAGCTGAACGCCTAGCCTTTACGGTAAACCCGACCGTGAAAATTTCACGGTCCGCGGTTTGATCCTGTAAAAATATTTCTGGCATATTCTACTACAGGTGGTCAGAGGGATCTCAGCGTGTTTGCAAGGATGGGCTTTGCATTTGCACTCGCATGTATGGCAGGGGCGGCGCCCGTCCTGGCCAGCAAGATTGCGGATTCTGAACCTGTCCTGCGCTTGAGATTGAGCGATCCGTTGCTGGATGCGGCGCCCAAACCGTTCTTGCGCCCCCGCTTCAGCGATCATGTGACTGCGGCCCCCGCATCCGTCCCGATGCCCGCCGTGACCGTGGAAAAGGCCGGGCGGGTCGGCAATTTCGCATATATTTCGACCCCGCATCCAAATCTCGTTGTCGCCATTGGTGCGACCGAGGACCGGTCAGAGCTTGGCCGGCAAATCGACCGCGCCATCATTGAATTGACCCCCGAAAATCGCCTCTATCCAATGCAGCAGGATAGCGCGCCCTTTATCGGATTCGGTATGCGCGCCGGTCAGAGAGATCGCGGCTGGGCCGTCGACGCGACCGTCGGGGCGGGCCTGCTCAATGCGGCCGAACACGGACGCCTGACGGATTGGGGCTATGCGGACTCGCCGAACGGGTATGAGGCCGAAGCGCGGGGCAATGTGCGGGTACGCTACCGTTTCTAATCGCTAATTCAGAATCGATGCGCTGGCGCTTTCGGCGACGGCATTTGCGGCTCTGATGGCGCGGTTCACCGCCTCCATCACCGCTTCCGAACTGGAGGTGTTGAGGCAATTGCCAGCCGAGATCGCGACCACCCGATCGGCGTGTTTTGCCAGGGAGTCTGCCGGAAAATTGTGGCTCAGCAAATCGACGGCATTGGCAAGGGCAATGGTCAGGCAGAGTTTTTCGTCCACAGGACCAGCGTCTTCGAACATCGCATGCGCCATTTCCCGTTTCAGCGCCTGTTCCAGATCCGGAGACGCCTCGGGCCAGACGGTGCGCGTGAACAGGCCGAAGACTCGTGTCTCTTCCCGGCTCAGCGCGCCGAGATGACATAGCTCGTCGGCCAGGGTCGCGATGAAGTCTTTCTGATTGGCGAGCTGCGCGATCCAGTAATTCAGGTCTCTTGGTTTTGGTGCGCCGCCAATCTCCTGATCACACATGGAGAGGAAGACGCCCAGCGGTTCGCGATGGCGCAGCGGGATGACCGCGTCAGGCGAGTCCTGCAGCTCAACCGTCTGGCGCAGCAACAGCTCTGCCAGGGCCGCACCGGCCAGCGCGGGTTGATAATATCCGTCCTCAGTTTTGCCCGTTTCATCATTCAATGACAAAAGAAGAAGGGCCTGAGGCAAAGTGATATCCATGCAAATCCTCAATCTTATCAACGGTTCTGTGAGCGTATCAGGCTCAATTACGGTGACATCGCCCCTTTTCGCCGTGACAGACAAGCGCTAGGCGAGCGTATGACTTTCGATTTGACCGATATGCCTGAACTTCGCGGCAAAATGATGAAGGATGCATCACTTGCGCCTTATACTTGGTTTCGGGTTGGCGGGGCGGCAGACCTGCTCTTCCTGCCGGCCGACGAAGCCGACCTTGCCAGCTTTCTGAAAGCCCTGCCGGAATCGATACCCGTGACGGTGCTGGGCGTCGGGTCGAACACGATTGTCCGCGATGGCGGGATTGAAGGCGCGGTTATTCGTTTGATGGGCGCATATTGGGGGCAGGTGCATGTGACCGAGCGCGAGGTGATGGCCGGGGCCGGCGCGCTCGATCTGAATGTTGCCAAGCGGGCGGCGAAAGCGGGGATTAGCGGCCTGTCTTTTCTGTCCGGTATCCCAGGGTCGATTGGCGGCGCAGTGCGGACCAATGCCGGGTGTTATGGCCGCGAGCTGAGCGATGTGGTGACCGCGGTTGAGGGCGTCTCGCGCGCTGGCGAGCCCGTCATGCTGACGCGCAAGGATATTGGTTTTTCCTATCGCCATACGGACTTCGCGACCAACATTGTGGTGACCAAGTTGCACCTTGCGGGGGGTGCGGGCGGCGACCCGGAGGTGCTCGCTGACGAAATCGCCGCGCACCAGGCGCGCCGCGCCGAGACCCAGCCGATCAAGGAAAAGACAGGCGGATCCACCTTTGCCAATCCAGACCCGCCGGGCACGCCTGATGCGCGCTCGAGTTGGAAACTCATCGATGCTGCGGGGTGTCGCGGCTTGCGGGTCGGCGGCGCCATGGTCAGCGAGAAGCATTGCAACTTCCTGATCAATACAGGCGAGGCGACGGCTGCTGATATAGAGGCGCTGGGCGAACTGGTCCGGGCGCGGGTGCTGGACCATTCCGGGGTTGATTTGCGTTGGGAGATCCGGCGGATCGGACGCATCCAGCCAGTTTAGAATGTGCCTCTCAGGCGCAAGGTCAGGATGTTGCCGAAATTCCGGTTCCGGTCTTCAATCCGGACAATGTCGCCGCGGCGATCCGGGGCATAGACCAGACGTTTCAGTTTTTCATCGCTGTCGAGAAGATTGCCCAGGAAGACCGTTCCGGTCATGCCGAATATGTCCTTATGCTCGACAAAGCCCCAGGCGAATCCCTGCGCCTGAATGAAGTCGACTCTGACATCGCTGCGAAAAGTCGGTGATTCGAGGAATTTTTCGTAATTCAGACCCCAGGCCCAATCGGTATTCGGGATATCGTGCCGGAAATTAAACTCGAAATAGTGGATGGTGTTGTCATTGAAGTCCCGCGTGATGCCGGTCAGAGGATCATCGACGAATGTGTCCTGCAGGAAGGTCTCGTATTCCAGCTGGGCCCCCTTCCAACCAAGATTATCCAGTTTCAGTGTGCCCTCGATTTCGAGCGCGATACGCGAGGCAGACTCAATATTGCCTGGGCCTTCCCCGACCACCACATTTGGCAAGTTCGGGTCGAAAATTGGGACCTGATCCACCAGGTCCTCGATTTCATCGCCGAACAGCTCGGCTGTAACGGCGCCCCAGCTGCCAAAATCCTTTTCAACCTCGACTGCCAGGCGCCAGCGCTGGTCCGGAACGATTTGCACATTTCCGGTCTGGTCTTCGCCCTGATTGTTGAGATCGACATTCGAGACAAAGTCAAAAAAGTCGAGCTGGCCCACCTGCCGCGACAGGGAGACGTTCACATTGGTCTTGTCATCGACTGTCCAGGCGAGCGAGGCCGAGCCCTTCGGGCGCGTGAAGGATCGGGTCTGACCATTCACGCCATCCGACATGATTTCGCTCTGCTCCGCGCCAAGTGAGACTTGCAGGCGCAGATCCTTGGTCAATTGGCGGCCATGCGTGACGAAGGCCTCTGCGCGCTTTTCCTCGACTCGAATGCCATCATCCCCGATGTCCACGGGCGCGAGGGATTCTAACGTGTCGCCGCGAAACAGCATGGCTTCGCTTTCGAGCGTGTTGAAAGCGCCTTCGAGCGAGAATTGCCAGTCCGAATTGTTCTGGCCGGTCAAATTATACTCGCCGCGCAGGATGCTCTCGCTCTCATCAACGACGCGGTCAAAGATCTGATTGCGCACATTCTGTCCATCCAGATCCGCACCGAAAAATTTCGCGCGAGTTGGGCTATGTTCGTTACGTTGCAGGCCGATGAATTTCAGGCGACCCGGGCCGAAACCGAGTTCGTAATCGCCGCTGACCTCGCTATTCCATTCATTTTCCTTAAATTGAAATATGGTCTGGCGATCCAGTACGCCGGCCGGAGTGAAAACGTCGCTGGTTTCGCGCTCATCCGGTTCCCAGAGATTGTATTCGGCGTTGAGATTGGCGAGGTGCCCATTGGCCGGTTTCCAGTTGAGCCCGCCATTAAAGCCGACAAAGTCCGCGATAAAGGTGCCTTGCTCCTGGCGAAACTCGGTCAGGTTACCCTCGCCGTCGAAAACATTTTCGCGACCTGCCGCCGTGCCGCGATTGGGCTCTGTTTCGATGCCAAGATTCCAGCCCAGGGTTCCGGACTGGCCATTTACGGACACATCGAACCAATCCAGAGCCGGGGGCAGATTTTCCCGGTAGCGATGGCGGTAGGTCCAGGTGCCACTGATGCCATCCGCCTTTGCGATGACATTAGCGACCTGGCCGCTCAGGCCTGGAATGTCGAGGTTTGCGCCTTCGACAATTTCGATCCGTTCGACATTGGAGGCAGGGATTCGGTCGAGCGCGTCGCTTGCACTGGTCGATTTGGAAGAAATTCGTTGTCCATTGATCAGGACATTCTCCTGGGCCTGACCAAAACCACGCTGGCCGTCACTTCCAGAGATGCTGAAACCCGGGATTTGCAACACCATATCCAGCGCTGTGCGCGGTGCGAACTGCTCGAAATCAGCAATCGTGAATGTCCGGGTATCCTCGCCAGGCGCCGGCGACGTTTGTGCATATAGGGGGAGAGGTAGGCCGACGAGCAGCCCGGCGAGGAATGTGTATTTCATGTTTTGCGCCCAATAAGAGAACGATCCCGACCCTTGTCGTGTTACATATGTAACGGTCGGCTACAACCCCTGCGGGGAAAAATATTTTCGAATTTTGCGGAAGGCCGAGCAATCTGCTCCAAGCGCTTGTGACAATTGTAAATATTTTTGTCCGAAATATGGCAAAATGACCAGACTCTTGTCGACGCGGAGGGCGCTGACACGGTGTCCGAATGTGATACCTGTGGCGTTGTTAAAAATTCATCTGCAGAGTCTTCCGGGCCTTAAGAGAGTTTTACGACTTTGCTGCAAAATTGTCGGTGAGTGGATCGCGCCGCGCGGTGATTGCCGATCTGTTTGATGGTGTTTGGGAAAGCTGACTTCATAGCAGCGATTAATGCGCATCAAGCGTTGCAGGTAACCTGTTTCGACGTGGTCCGGTCATGATGGTGACGAGACTTAAGGACGAAACATGCCCCGGGCCAAAGGCAAAAATTCAGCCCCCGAGCCAGATATGGTGCTGGCCCATACACAGATCTCGTCTGTAATTTTCGGTCTTGTCATGGTCGTGGCCCTGATTGTGGCCGGCGCTGCCCTGCTTGGCGGATCAATGTCACAAATCGGCAAACGCTGGGGCAGCGCCATGGATGGCGCCTCCCGTTCGGTCGGCCTGTCCGTCGGAACGGTTGAAGTGATCGGATTGGAACACGTTCCGGCGACCGCACGCCAGATCAAGGCCGCGGCCATGATCGAGCCGGGCGAGAACATGTTCCGTGCTGATCCCCACCTGATTCGGCGGCGTGTCGAGGAGACGCGACTGGTCACCAAGGTTCGGGTCTATCGCCTGTGGCCTGACACTGTAATGATCTATGCCAGCGCGGCCGAACCGACGGCCTTGTGGAATGATGGCACGCGCTGGACCGTGATCGATAATCTGGGTCAGGCCATGCCCAAGCTGCAGGCCGCGGATTATCGCACGCTGACCAAGACCACCGGCGCGGGCGGCCCGGAAGCCGTCCCTGTACTCGAAAAGGCATTCGCCCTGGCGCCCAGCCTGCGGGCTGAAGTCGATCATGCCCGCCGCGTTGCGGGGCGCCGCTGGGACCTCGTGCTGAAGTCTGGTGCAGTGATGAAATTGCCGACGGATGAGCGTCTGGCGGCGAGCCTGCTTTTCTTTGCCAATGTGGAGCCCGCGGCAGAACTCGCCCGGCGGCCCTTGAGCATTATCGATCTGCGGGTTGCAGGTCGCGTTTTTCTGACACCGATATCTGATCAATTGGGAGGGGCTGCCTGATGGCGACGAGCGAACACCGACTAAAACCCAGACAGGTTGGAAAAGCCGGCACCGTGGTGGCGGCGCTGGATATCGGGTGTTCGAAGATTGCCTGCCTGATTGGTCGGGTCGATCCCGGCAGCCGGGCCGGGTTTGCCTTCATGGGCGGCGGTCGTCAGCAAAGCCGCGGATTCAATGGCGGCGCGATTACAGATATCGAGGCGCTGGAACGGTCGATCCGCCTTGCGGTCGAAGACGCTGAGCGCGAGGCAGGCGAGCGGATTGATCGCGTCATTCTTGGCATTACCGGCCCAAAGGTGGACAGCCAGCTGGCCGACGCGGAAATTGAGCTCGGACAGCGTGAGATTAGCAGCAAGGATGTGCAAAAGGTCTGGTCTGAAGCGCTGAACCAGATTGTTGCCAAGGATCGCGAGCTTCTGGGCGCCTATCCGGTCATGTACGGCGTTGATGACCAGGATGACATCCGTGATCCGGTCGGCATGATTGGCGATCGTGTCCGCGTCCTTCTGAACGTTGTTACAGCGCCAAAATCACTCGTCAAAAACCTCAAGGAATGTGTCATGCGGGCGCATTTGGGCGTTGAGCGGATCGTCCCATCGGCCCTGGCGAGCGGTTCCGGCACCTTGATCGAGGACGAGATCGACAATGGCGCGATCTGTATCGACTTTGGTGGCGGCGTGACCTCGGTTTCCGTGTTCATGAATGGCGCGCCCGCCTGGCTCGACCTGGTCAAGGTTGGCGGCGCCCGTGTCACCAGCGATATTGCGCAAGGCATCGGCACGACTTTCGCGGCGGCGGAACGTCTGAAAACCCTGCACGGCACGGCCGACAAGGATGGTCCGGGCATGGCGGAACGGATTGAAGCGCCGCGCCTGGGCGATGATGGCCGACTGAAAGCCAGCCGCATGACTCGCGGCGAACTCACCGCAATTATCGAGCCGCGCATTGAGGAATTGTTCGAAATGGTTCAGGCGCACCTGACCGCCAGCCCGTTGCGGCCAATCATGCCAAGGCGCACCGTATTAACCGGCGGCGCCAGCCAATTGGCCGGCGTTCGGGAATTGGCAGCCGAAGTTCTGAAACAGCCCGTACGCCTCGGCCGACCCATCGATGCTGACATTTTAGGTGACAATTACGGTAATCCGGCCTTTTCCACGGCGGCGGGTCTGATAAGCTATGAATTAAGGGGTTTTGCTGACGCATCAAAGGCTGGGGGTGCGGCAGCGCTGGCTGGATCTGAGTCCGGGCGTGGAGTGATTGCTAAAGTCTTGAATTGGATCCGCGAAAATTTTTGAGCGAGATGACAATCATTTAAGAGTCTTTTAGGCGAAGCAGTCCATTTTACATGCAAGACTCAGTTTAAAGCGCGTAGAATATAGAGACCGGGAACAGGGCATGACTAACGAACTCAAACCACGAATAGTCGTCATTGGCGTTGGTGGTGCTGGCGGTAACGCTGTCGACAATATGATCGAGGCCAATCTGCAAGGCGTGGAGTTCGTCGTCGCTAATACCGATGCGCAGGCCTTGCGCCGATCCAAGACCGAGAATCGTATCCAGCTTGGCTTGGAGACCACAGCGGGGCTCGGCGCCGGTGCGCGACCGGAAGTTGGCGAAGCCTCAGCTGAAGAGTCGATGCCGGAAATTCTCGAAGCCCTTGAAGGCGCTCATATGGTGTTTGTTGCCGCTGGCATGGGCGGCGGAACGGGAACTGGCGCGGCGCCGGTCATCGCCAAAGCCGCGCATGACAAGGGAATTCTGACCATTGGCGTCGTCACCAAGCCATTTGGCTTTGAAGGCGCACACCGCATGACCACCGCCGAGGGCGGCCTGGCGCGGATGAAAGAGGTGGTCGACACACAAATCGTTGTCCCGAACCAGAATCTGTTCCGCATCGCCAATGAACGCACGACCTTTGCTGAAGCCTTCCGGATGGCCGATGATGTTCTGTACTCCGGTGTGCGCGGCATTACGGACCTGATGATCATGCCTGGCCTGATCAATCTCGATTTTGCCGACGTCCGCACGATCATGAAAGGCATGGGCACCGCCATGATGGGCATGGGCGAAGGCGAGGGCGAAGGTCGCGCGCTGGAAGCCGCCCGCTCGGCGATCGACAATCCACTGCTGGACGATGTGTCCATGGTTGGTGCCAAAGGTGTCCTGATCAATATTACCGGCGGCTATGACATGACACTGTTCGAGCTGGATGAGGCGGCGAACGAGATTCGCCGCGAGGTTGATAACAATGCCAATATCATTCTCGGCTCAACCTTTGATCCCGAACTGGAAGGCCGTATTCGCGTGTCTGTGGTTGCGGCCGGTGTCGCCGAGCAGGCGGCGGCCGTGGCGATCGCGCCATCAATCGAGACCCCGGCTATGCCAGACATTCCAGTGGTTGTGAGCCAACCGGCCCCTGCGGCTACTCCCACGGAACCCATGCCGGCACCAATGGAAGACATCGAAACCGACCACCGCCCGGATTTTCGCGGTCGAGCCTTACCGGCTGCGCATGTTGAAAGCCAGCAAGGTAGTGATCAGGTCAGCGCCGATGCCGCGTTCACAAAGCCCGTCTCGGACAGCCCTGCAGGATTTTCGAACCTGTTCGGCTGGCGCCGCGAGGATGCTGTCGGAGATAATGATTCCGAAGAAGATAAACCGGCCATTGTTTCGACGCCGGATGACCATCCAAAGCCGGCCGCTTTTGATGATGAGGACCTCGAAATCCCCGCATTTCTGAGACGTTCGGCGAATACTTAGAACCTTAAAGATAAGTCACAAAAGCCCCCCGAGCCCGGGGGGCTTTGCTTTTCGGGGGAATTGCAAC
>JBCCZH010000030.1:0-16211 GCA_039188075.1 Pseudomonadota bacterium | reverse complement strand
GCGAGACCGACCCCCTCGACTTCACCGATCAGTGCCGACAGGCCTTTGCCGAGTCGACTTTGTTTTCCCCGAGATGGATCTGGCGCCATGCCTACCCCCGAAGCGCCCGTTCGCGCTGCAACATTTCAGACGCCAGACGGATATAGGCTTCACTGCCTGGGCAGCGATAATCATAAAGCAAGGCGGGTTTGCCGAAACTCGGCGCTTCCGACAGACGGACATTTCGCGGGATGACCGTATTATAGACTTTCGCACCGAGGACAGAGCGAACCTCATCAGCAACTTGATCCGACAAATTGTTGCGACGATCATACATAGTCAAAACCACGCCCTGAATATCAAGATCCGGGTTCAAGCCTGACCGGACCAATTCGACGGTCTTCAAAAGCTGGCTCAAACCCTCGAGCGCCAAGAACTCGCATTGCAGCGGCACAAGCAGTGAATCGGATGCGGTCATCGCATTGATTGTTAGTGACGACAGTGAAGGCGGGCAGTCGATGAGAATATAATCATATTCCGTCAGTCCGCGGCGCGCCGCTTCCTGGACATAGTTTCGCAAGGCGTTCCGCAATCTGTAAGACCGGTGTGGGTCGCTCGACAATTCTGTCTCGACGCCGGCCAGGTTCTCATCGCCCGGGACAATATCCAGACGCGGCACCAGGGTGCTGAGCACGGCATCCCCCAAAAACTCATTATGTACGACCACGTCATACGTGGTCAGCTGACGTTCCGGCCGGGTAATACCAAGACCAGTCGAGGCATTGCCCTGAGCATCAAAGTCAATCACCAGGACTTTTCGTCCGACCGCGGCCAGCGCCGTGCCGAGATTGATTGAGGTCGTGGTCTTGCCGACACCACCCTTTTGGTTGGCAATGGCCAGAATGCGCGTATTAGAATTCGACACGTGACACCTCCGAAATCTTCAAAATAGCCCCATCCCCGGTTTTCGAGGGAATCGCTTCGTAAGCGAATCTCCAGGATTCCTGCGCGGACGTCAATTCCTCTTGCCAGCGTCGGCCCTTTGGGAAAACCCCATAAGCGCCATTTTCTAACCAGGGGGCCGCATAATCCAAAAGTTTCGGCAGCGGCGCGAATGCCCGTGCCGTGACGCAGCGGGCTTCGACAGGGTTAACAGACTCGACGCGGCCCTGGATGACGCGCGCTTGCAAATCGGCCGACTCGACCGCCGCGCGCAGGAAGGCACACTTCTTCCCGACGCTTTCAATCATCGTCATATGGGACTCCTCTGACGCGAATCCGGCCGCCAGAACCAAAGCGGGAAACCCGGATCCGGAGCCAAGATCCACGATGGGGCCGGTCGGCATATGCTCGAATAATTGCCAGGAGTCCCAGACATGGCGACGCCAGACCTGCGCGAACTCAGACGGTCCGATCAGATTGATCCTGGTCCGCCATGCATCCAGTTCCGCCACGATGGTTTCGAGGCGTTGGCGTGTTTCACGTGAAACATTCTTGAGATGATCCGGGCCAAAACCGTCCTGATCAGGCATGCGCTTTCTTTCGATCCGGGCGGCGGCGGACATAAGCGAGTAAGGCCGTCAGTGCGCCCGGAGTCATACCTTCAATCCGGGCGGCCTGACCGAGCGTGGCCGGTCTGACCGTTTCCAGCTTGGCGCGAACTTCATTAGTCAGTCCGCCGACCAGGGCATAATCAATATCGCCTGGAAGGATCAATGACTCCTCCCGGCGCAGGGCCGCAACATCATCTTTTTGGCGTTCAATATAGCCCGCATACATGGCTTCGATTTCGAGCTGCTCTTTTATTGGTGTCTCAAGCGCCGCAATCTCGGGGAATGCGGCCTCGACGTCCGCCATCGAGATGGAGGGATAGGCCAGATAATCCCAGGCGCTGCGACGCTGGCCATCCTGATTGACTTTCCATCCGAGCTTTTGCCCCGCGTTCGGAGTCATTTTCAGGCTCTGCATCAGATCGCGCCCTTTCGCGAGCGCGGATTGTTTCACGTGAAACATTGCGGCGCGCTTCGATCCGACCAGGCCAAGTTCGATTCCACGCTCCGTCAGCCGTTGATCTGCATTGTCGGATCTGAGGGACAATCGATACTCCGCGCGGGACGTGAACATGCGATAAGGCTCGGTTACACCGCGTGTCACCAGATCGTCGATCAGGACTCCGATATAGGCTTCCGCCCGATCGAATGTGGCGTGAGGCTCTCCGCGAATCAATCGCGCCGCGTTCAATCCGGCAACAAGTCCCTGCGCGCCAGCTTCCTCATACCCGGTCGTTCCATTGATCTGTCCCGCGAGAAACAATCCGCCAAGCGCCTTGACCTGCAATCCGACATCCAGAGCGCGCGGGTCGACATAATCATATTCAATCGCATAGCCATGTTCGAGAATCTC
This sequence comes from Pseudomonadota bacterium, assembly GCA_039188075.1. Taxonomy (GTDB): domain Bacteria; phylum Pseudomonadota; class Alphaproteobacteria; order Caulobacterales; family Hyphomonadaceae; genus Henriciella. The sequence continues at coordinate 13,829 of JBCCZH010000030.1, read as the reverse complement.
GACGCGCTCCAGGCCTTCAATCATTCGAACGAATTCATCCTGGACGTCGCGCGGCAACGACGTCGAAATGCCGTTCGGGTAGACGGTGTCATCTTCTAGACCTTCCGGCTCAAGAAAGATCTGGTGGCGCGTCTTTTCGGCAAACCGATAGATCTTGTCTTCAATCGACGGGCAATAACGGGGGCCACGCCCGGCAATGGCGCCGGAATAGACGGCGGACTGATTGAGGTTCTCGGCAATAATGTCGTGGGTCTGTGCGTTGGTGAAAGTGATCCCGCAGGCAATCTGCGGCACCGTAATCTCGTCAGTGAGGTAAGAGAATGGAATCGGCCGTTCATCTGCCGGCTGGATTTCCAGTCGATCCCAATCAATCGTTTTTCCATTCAGGCGTGCCGGCGTGCCGGTTTTCAATCGGCCCATTGGCAAGCCGAGACCATAAAGACGATCGGCCAATCCGATTGCCGGCTTTTCGCCAACCCGTCCGGCCGGGATCCTTTCTGCGCCACGATGGATAATCCCTTTGAGGAACGTACCGGTCGTAATGACGACCGCGCGTGTTTCATAGCGGGCACCGGATTCCCCCAGAACGCCCGCGACGCGATCGTCTTCGACAATAACGTCTTCAATGCCGTCCGCGATCACGGTCAGGTTCTCATGATCCAGCATCTCTGCCTGCATCGCCTCACGATAGAGTTGCCGATCAATCTGCGCCCGCGGGCCCCAAACCGCCGGACCCTTGGATCGATTGAGCATTCGAAACTGGATACCGGACTGATCTGCCACGCGCGCCATCAACCCATCCAGCGCATCAATCTCGCGCACCAGATGCCCTTTGCCCAATCCACCAATCGCCGGATTGCAAGACATCTCGCCAATGGTTTCGATCTTGTGGGTGATCAATGCGGTACGCGCGCCCGTGCGCGCGGCTGCGGATGCGGCTTCGCATCCGGCATGTCCGCCGCCAACGACAATTACGTCAAATTCCAATCGATCACTCATACGGGTCAGCCTCTGTCCGGAGACGGCATATAATAATCAGGGCGCAAGAAACAGACTATTTGCCGATACAGAATGAAGAAAATACAGCCCCAAGCACGGTGTCCGGATCGATATGCCCCGTCAGCGTGCCCAGCTCCCGACTCGCCATCCGGACATCTTCGGCGACAAATTCCGCGCCGGTTTGCGAGTCGAGGTGATCCTGGGCCTGGACCAGATGGATCATCGCCCGCTCGATTCCTTGTCGATGACGCGCGCGCGTGATCATCGGCGCGCCAGCCCCTTGAGCCATCGCGCCGAGGCGATCAATAATCCTGGCTTCGAGCGCCGAGACACCCTCACCCGTCTTTGCCGTGATCTTGAGTGTTTCACGTGAAACATTTCCCGGTTCGCCCAGGTCACACTTGTTTGCGACGACCAGATCGCCGGGTTGGACATTAGCGGAATCGAAGTCCTCCCGAGCGTCATACAGCCAGATTCGCAGGTCGGCTTCCTCGGCCGCTTTCAAAGCGCGGCGCACGCCCTCGGCCTCAACAAAGTCTGAGGTTTCGCGCAGTCCGGCTGTATCCGAAATCCAGACAAGATACCCGCCCAGGGTCAGTCGGACTTCGATCACATCCCGGGTCGTGCCGGGTATGTCTGTCACGATGGCCGCCTCGCGTCTGGCCAATTGGTTGAGTAGAGTCGATTTGCCCGCATTGGGCCGACCGAGAATGGCCACCTTGAACCCATCGCGGATCCGTTCGGTAATATTGCCTTGCTCGAGAGCACGCTGAAGATCATGCTTGAGCGCGGCCAGCGTATTGCGCACCGGCGTGTCCACACGGTCCGGTGCATCTTCTTCATCCGGGAAGTCAATACTCGCTTCAAGCAAGGCCAGGCACGTGGTGAGGTCATGCCGCCATCCATCATAAAGCGTTTCGAGGGCGCCATCCATTTGCTTCAAGGCTTGCGCCAATTGCGCTTCGCTTTCCGCATCGATCAGATCAGCGACCGCTTCCGCGCGGGTCAGATCCAGCTTCCCGGCTTCAAAGGCCCGGCGCGTAAATTCGCCAGGTTCAGCGAGTCTGGCGCCGGCCGACATGATCGACTTCAAGGCCAGCTCGGTAATGATCCGGCCTCCATGAAGTGAAATCTCCAATGTGTCTTCGCCGGTATAGCTCGCCGGCCCAGGCATAAAAACCGCGAGGCCGGAATCGATCACACCACGTGATTCGTCATAAAGATCGACCAGGCTCGCATGCCGAGGCTTTAGCGCTTTAACAGAAAGGCGTCCCGAGATTAGCGCCCGCACGCCCGGTCCAGAGACTCGCAGTGTTGCAATCGCCGCCGGTGGCGGACCACTTGCCAGAGCACAAATTGTGTCCCGGCGCAGCGCCATGATTAGTTTTTCATAGCCTCGAAGAATTCGGCATTGTTCTTCGTCTGCTTCAACTTGTCGAGCAGGAAGTCGATCGCATCTGATGTGCCCATGGGATTCAGGATTCGGCGCAGGACATAAATCTTCTGAAGCTGGACCTTGTCGGTGATCAGCTCTTCTTTTCTTGTCCCGGACTTCATGATGTCGATGGCCGGGAAGGTCCGTTTGTCGGCGACTTTTCGATCCAGCACGATTTCGGAGTTACCCGTGCCTTTGAATTCTTCGAAGATGACTTCGTCCATCCGTGAACCGGTATCGATGAGCGCCGTCGCCACGATGGTCAATGATCCACCGCCTTCGACATTTCGCGCGGCGCCGAAGAATCGTTTCGGGCGCTGCAACGCATTGGCATCAACACCGCCGGTCAGGACTTTACCGGAGCTCGGGACGGTTGTGTTATATGCGCGACCCAGACGGGTGATCGAGTCGAGCAGGATGACAACATCGCGGCCATGCTCCACCAGGCGTTTGGCTTTTTCGATCACCATTTCGGCGACGGCCACGTGGCGAGAGGCGGGTTCGTCAAAGGTTGACGAGATCACTTCGCCTTTCACGGAGCGCTTCATGTCGGTCACTTCTTCCGGACGCTCATCAATCAGCAGAACCAGGAGATAACATTCCGGATGATTCTCTTCGATCGACGCGGCAATGTTCTGAAGCAGAACCGTTTTACCTGTTCTCGGCGGCGCTACGATCAAGGCGCGCTGTCCCTTGCCGATGGGTGAAACAATATCGATGACCCGGCCCGAGCGATCCTTCTTGGTTGGATCCTGGCCTTCCATCAAAAGACGCTCTTCCGGATAGAGTGGGGTCAGATTGTCAAAGTGGACTTTCTGGCGCGCTTTTTCCGGATCCTCGAAATTGATCGAGCTCACATCTGTCAGCGCAAAGTAACGCTCATTCTCGCCAGGTTCAGCGATCGGACCCTCGACCGTATCGCCGGTTTTCAGGCCGGCCTTTTTCAGCACTTTCGGGCTGACATAAATATCGTCCGGACCCGCCAGATAGTTTGATTCCGGTGAGCGCAAGAACCCGAAGCCGTCTTGCAGAACCTCGACAACGCCGCGACCAATAATCTCGACTTCTTGTTCGGCCAGTTCTTTCAGGATGGCGAAAAGCATATCCTGGGTCCGCAGTGAGGAGGCGTTCTCGACCTCGAGCATTTCGGCATAGGCCAAAAGATCGGTCGGGGATTTTGCCTTTAGCTCGCGCAAATAGACTTGGGACGGAAGATCGATTTCAGGTGCAGTGTCAGGCATAGTGTGCCGGTATCCAAAATTTTGGTTTGGGAAAGTATGGGGCAGAAATGCCCGCGCGCCGGACGGCGACTTCGCGTCCATATGCGCAAAGCCTGTCCTTTGGTCAAGGGCTAGTGTGTGAAGGCTCAGAAAGGTTTCAGAACCGCCAGCAGCACCACCCCGATCATAATTACAAATGGGGCCTCGTTGAGCATTTTCAATGTTTTGGCGCTCGGGGCGACGTCTCCGCGATCAATTTTCTTCCCGATCGAAATGAAATAGCCATGCAGGCCGCTCAGGATCAGAACGAGCAAAAGTTTCGTGTGCATCCAACCCTGACTGAGCAGTGATGGGTTGAGGTAGAGCATGGTCAATCCAAATACCCAGACCAGGATCAAAGCGGGATTCAAGATGATCTTGCGCAGGCGATTGGATGCCTCCTGCATCGTCTCGAACAGGGTTTCGCCTGGGGCTGATTTCAATTGATGCAGTTTATACCGCGGATAGATCAGCAAACCCGCCATCAAGGCGATGACGAAAATAATGTGAAGCGCTTTGATCCAGAGATAGAGGGACATGAATTATCCTTCGGCCCGAACAAGTTCGACCACGCGTTCGACATGCGCAATTGGTGTTTCCGGTCGAACGCCATGACCAAGATTGAAGATATGCGGGCGACCTTTGTAAGCCGCCAGAATGTCTCTCACCCGCTGATCCATCGCGTCACCGCCCGCAATGAGCAATAAAGGATCGAGATGACCCTGAACCGCCATCTTTTCCGGCACAGCGTTCTCAACAGATTTTGGATTCACGGCGGTGTCGAGTCCAACGCCATTCACACTCACTTGGCTTGTATAAGATTCCAGCATGGTTGCCGCGCCTCTTGGGAAGCCGATGATCGGGACATCGACACCCAGAGATCTCAGCCGCTTCACCAAAGCAGCATTCGGGTCAATCACCAGGGATTGAAACAAGTCTGATGGCAATCCCTCCGCCCAGGATTCAAAAATCATCAATGCGTCAGCGCCGGCTTTGACTTGTTCCGCCAGATATTGAGCTGAGGCTTCGATCAGAAGACTGAGAAGTTTTTCCAGAAGATCCGGCTTTGTATAGGCCCAGCTTCGCGCCGTGCTTTTATCCGTGCCGCCCCGCCCTTCAATTGCATAAAGGGCGACCGTCCAGGGCGCACCGCAAAATCCGATCAAGGCCTTATCGTCCGCCAGACCAGATCGCACCCGGTCTACGGTTTCATAAACGGGCGACAGTCTCTGAACCGCCGACTCAATTTGCGTACGCGCAAGATCGCTGTCCGTCTCCACCGTTTCGACAATCGGACCGACACCTTTCTCGAACCGCACGTCCAGGCCAATCGCATCCAGGATGAGAAGGATATCTGCAAACAGAATCGCGGCATCCATATCGTAGCGGCGAATCGGTTGTAGTGTCGCTTCCGCGGCCATGGAGGGCGAATAGCAAAAGTCGAGAAAATCCTTGGCCCGGGATCTGAGTTCCAGATACTCAGGCAGATGCCGTCCAGCTTGGCGCATCATCCAGATGGGAACCGGAGAGGAAGGGGTGCCAGAAAGGACACACAGAAAACGCGACGTGCTGCAATCGGCCATACAGAAAAATCAAATCCAAAATTTCAATCGAAGAGGCCTTATCATTATTAAGGCGGGAGTCTCGTGGAAAAGCGCACCTGAGTGAATTTGTCCCGCACCTATCCACAGGCTGTCCCCAGATTCCTGCTCCGTTTACACTCTGTTAACCGGTTGATTCATAGGTAAATAAATGGTTAACGAGGGATCCGGACGAGGGTTTGGAACAGGTTATAAACGGGTGGAGTCAGATTCGTTCAATTGTGCGATTCAGAGTCAAATTCCGCGCCTTTATGACAATTCCACAATACATCCACAGGGCTTGTCGAATTCGGTTTGCTCCGGCACAGGGTGAGAAAGGTAAATCAGGCTCACTATGCGGCTCGCAATCTATTTCAATGTCCACCTGGTCTCAGACTCGACTGGCGAAACGCTGAATGCCGTCATGCGGGCGGCGGCGGCGCAGTTTGATCGCACCATTCCGCTGGAGCACAATTATTATCTTGTCCGTTCCGAACGGCAGCTGGATCGCGTCATGGCTGAAATCGAAGCTGCGCCCGGTGTCGTCTGGTATACGATTTCGGATGACAATTTGCGCCGCAAATTGGAACAGTTTTGCCGCCAGCGCGGGATCCAGACATTGCCGGTGCTCGACCCCTCCATTCATATGTTGTCGCGCCATCTTGGCATCCCGGCGAGCGAGAAGATTGCCAGCCAGCATGCCCTGAATGAAGAGTATTTCAAACGGATCTCGGCGATCGACTTTGCCTTGAACCATGATGATGGCCAGAATGTTCAGGGCCTGGTTGATGCCGATGTGGTTTTGTTGGGGGTCAGCCGAACATCCAAAACACCGACTTGTGTCTACCTCGCCAATCGCGGCGTGAAGGCCGGAAACATCCCCCTGGTGCCGGGCATCCCCCTGCCGCAATTGGTCGAGCAGCTCGATCATCCCATGGTGGTTGGTCTGAAAATCGGGGTTGAACGCTTGCTCCAGATTCGAAGTCAGCGTCTCGTCTCGCTGAACGAGAATTCCAAGACCGACTATGTCAATGAAGAAGCCGTGCGCGCGGAAGTCACCGAGGCGAGCCGGCTGTTCCAGCGCAATAAGTGGCCGGTCATCGATGTCTCACGCCGCAGTGTTGAAGAAACAGCGGCGGCAATCCTGAACAAATTGAATGAACGACGAGGCTTTGTCTGATGGTGAATATTATTCTGGCCTCCGGCAGTGCCAGTCGTCGCTCCCTGTTGGCGGGCGCTGGCGTCCAGGCGCAATCGATCAAGCCCAATGTCGATGAGGATGCAGCCAAAAAAGCCATGCGCTCGGAAGGTTTGAGCGTCAGCAATCAGGCCATGCGACTGGCCGAAATGAAAGCCGTGAAAGTGTCGAGCCAGGTCCAGGGCCTGGTGATTGGCGGAGATCAAATGCTCAACCTCGAAGGCGAAGCATTTGACAAGCCAATCAATCTCGAAGGGGCCGCAAAACACCTGAAAAAGCTTTCCGGCAAGACGCATACGTTGGAAACCGCGATTGTCATTGCCGAGAGTGGCGAACCGATCTGGCGGCACATGGCGCGGCCGCACCTGACCGTTCGTACACTGAGTGATGCCTTTATCGACTCCTATATCAAGTCCTGTGGCCCGCCGCTCCTGACAACGGTTGGCGCCTATCAGCTGGAAGGACTCGGCGCGCAACTCTTCTCGAAAATCGAAGGCGACTATTTCTCGATCCTTGGATTGCCGCTCTTGCCCTTGCTGGATTATCTGCGCATCAGGAACGTCCTGGAACAATGACCAAATTACTCGGAGTCATTGGCGATCCGATTGCCCATTCCATGTCGCCCCTGATTCATAATGGCTGGATCCGGGATATGGGGTTTAATGCCACCTATGAAGCCATGCATGTGTTGGAAGGCGAGTTTGACCTTGCTCTGCAGAGTCTGAGCAAGCGCGATATCCTCGGGGTGAATGTGACCCTGCCCCACAAGCACGCGGCTTTGGCCGCGGCAATTGAAGCGAGCGAAGAAGCCTCTGCGATCGGGGCGGCGAACACGCTTTCCTATCTGGGCGATCAAAAATGGCGGGCCGATAATACAGACGCGCCAGGCTTTCTTTCGGCCCTCGGCAACGCCGATCCAGGGACCGACAAAGTGGTCATCCTGGGTGCGGGCGGATCCGCGCGGGCTTTGGTCTTCGCCCTGGCGCAATCAGGTTTTCAAATCACAATTCTGAACCGCACAGTCGAAAAGGCGAAAGCGCTCAGCGCGGAACTGGGGAATGGTAAAACCGTGTACGGATCTATCGCTCAGTATAAAGATCATATCGAATCTGCAACAATCGTTATCAATACGACAAGCATGGGATATGATGGCGAGATCATCGATCTGCCGCGCGGTACCGATCGGCTTTTCTTCGATATCTCCTACGGAAAGACCGCTGCGCCACAAATCGCTCATGCCGCGGCACGCGGGTGGCGGACGCGCGATGGTCTTACCATGTTGGTGGGGCAAGCGGCCTGCAGTTTTGAGATCTGGTTTTGTGAAAAACCGGACGAGGCCGCTGCGCTGCGCCGATGCGAAATGGCTTTAAGGGCAGTGTCATGATTATTCTCGGACTCACTGGCTCGATCGGTATGGGCAAGTCGACCACGGCGAAAATGTTCGCTGAGGCGGGGTTCCCGGTCTATGATGCGGATGCTGCCGTTCACGCGCTTTATGAAAAAGGGGGCGCTGCTGTCGGACCTTTGTCCGAAAGATTTGGCGATATCCTCAAGGATGACGGCGTCGATCGTGCGGCTTTGCGGGCAAAAGTGGTCGATGATCCGGACGCGATGAAGGACCTGGAGGCGATCGTGCACCCTTTGGTGGGCCTCAGCCAGATGAGGTTTCGCCAGCAAGCGCTTGAGAGTAAAAAGAGTTTTGCAGTCCTGGACATTCCCTTGCTGTTTGAGACCGGCGGCGACGCGCGATGTGATCATGTCGCGGTCGTAACGGCGCCCGCGGATGTTCAGAAAGCTCGCGTTCTGTTGCGCGGTGAAATGACGGAAGACGAGTTCGAAAATATCCGCGCCAAGCAGACGCCGGACGCTGAAAAACGCGCCCGGGCCGATTTTGTCATCAGCACAGCTTTTGGCTTTGACTTCACCCGCGCACACGTTCAAGCCATTATCGACCTATTCGACAGGATGGATGCGGAGTCAGATCATGACTGAACTCATTCGGGAAATCGCCTTCGATACAGAGACCACTGGTCTGGAATGGGATCAGGATGATCGCATTATCGAACTCGGCGCCGTGGAACTGATCAATCACGTGCCGACAGGAAAGACGTTTCAGACTTATATCAATTCCGGACGGGCAGTGTCGGAAGCAACTGTTCGGATCACCGGAATCACGGATGCGGATCTGGTCGACAAGCCGCCTTTCGAGGATCCGAGCATTGTCGATGCCTTTCTCGAATTTGTCGGCGACTCCATTCTCGTCGCGCACAATGCCAAGTTTGATCGCGGCTTTTTGAATATGGAGCTACAGCGTTGCGGAAAGGCACCGATTCCAGAGGACCGCTGGGTCGACACTGTGGCGATCGCGCGAAAAAAATATCCCGGCGCGCCCGCCAGTCTCGATGCGCTGTGCAAACGTTTCGACGTCAATGCCGAGGCGCGGACCTATCACGGCGCCCTGCTCGACAGCCAGTTACTCGCAGAAGTCTATCTTGAGCTGCTCGGTGGCCGCGCGCACAGTTTTGACTTTGGTGGCAAAAACGCCGTCGCGACAGGCGATCGGGCCCCTGCGGAGCAAAGGCCCGGGGCGCGGTCTGCCACGATTTCCGAAGATGAGCAGGCCAATCATCAGGCCTTTGTCGAGTCGCTTTGCGACGAGCCGATCTGGAAACGTTACGCCTGAGGTTCAGCCGGAGGCGGCGATTGTTCCTGGGCTGCCGCTGCGGCCGCACGTTGCCGTTGAGTGTTATAGAGGGCGCCAAAATCGACCGGATCGATGCGCAGCGGCGGGAAACCCCCCTCAGCTGAGATGTCAGCAATGATGCGTCGGGCGAACGGGAACAGGATGCGTGGACACTCGATCAACAGGATGGGCTCCATGTCGGCTTGCGAAAAACCCTGCAGCTGGAACAGGCCCGCATAATCCATTTCGATCAGGAACAGGGCTGTGGTTTCGGTCCCGGCCCGGGCTTTCAGTTTCAGCGTCACTTCAAACACGCCTTCACTGCCCTGTTTGGGCGCGGCGCCGACATCAATGCCAAGCTCGATATTTGGCTGATCCTGGACGGTTGCGCCTGGATTCTCAAACGAGAGATCCTTGATATATTGGCTCATCACGCGAATGGCAGGGCCTTGTTGAGGAGCATTATCTTGCGGCGGTGTCGCCATATCAGGTGTGTCGGTCATCGGGGTTCACTCTAAGTCTGAAGATTACTGGCGCGTAACATGTGCCACAAAGTGGCGCAACGGTGGGTGGCACTTCTTAAAATCCCCCTATATGAGAAGGCGAAAGATTGATAGAATGAGTCCCGCATGTCCTCTTCAATGATAGAATTCATCGTCCTGGCAGGAATTGCCCTCTTTGTAGGGTGGCGCTTGTTCGTCACGCTTGGCCAGGATGAAGGCCCGCCGGATGGCCGGTCGCGGATGCCAAATCCCGCGCCGACCCCGACTCCCGGCACAACGACGCCCAGCGGCGGCGACGTCGTGCCGCTGCGCCCGACCTTTACCGGACCGGCCGCCGCCGGGATGGAAGCGATTTATGATGTCGATCAGAGTTTTGAGCCTCGCGCTTTCATGCAAGGCGCGCGCGCCGCTTATGAAATGATTGTCGGCGCCTTTGGCCGCGGCGATCGCGATGCGCTGCAGCCACTGCTCGACACAGATGTCTACGAAGCCTGGGACGCGGCGATCTCCGAGCGGGAACAGACCGGCGCCGAAGGCCTGCAATTGCTGCGCATCCGGAAAGCTGAAATCACTGATGCGTCGCTCGCGGATGATGGCATCGCCCGGGTCACCGTTCTGTATGAATCAGAACTGGGCGATGGTGAGACCACAACCAGGGCATCCGAGCTCTGGACCTTCATGCGCCAGACCAGTTCGACCGACCCGAACTGGCTGCTCGACGATGTCGACACTGCGGACTAGGAAAACCGGATCCCAGCATTGGTAACTTGAGCCGCTGCGCCAATCAGGCCTAGACTCGCGCCATGCGAATCATTGGTCTCTTGAGTGTTGCGCTGCTGGTCCTGTCCGGCTGTGTGTCGACGTCACGGCAGCCGGCGCCGAGCCAGCCGGTGGTTCAGACACCGCGCCCGACGATTGATCCCAGTTCCTGGACTTTGACGCCCGAACCGGTGGCGTTTGATTCGCTGCCGGGTTGGCAGACCGCTGATCTTGCCCCGGGGCTGGCGGCGCTGCGTCGCAGTTGCGAGGTCTATGAGCGCCGCGATCCTGGAACCTACCTGTCGCGTCAGGCGGCCTGGGCGGGCACGGCGGATGATTGGGTCCCCGCCTGCGCCGCGCTGGATGTGATTGGCGATCCACAAAGTGCGCGCGCAGTTTTACAAGCCTTGTTCACGCCAGTTGAGATTGTGCCGGAGGATGGTCAGTCTCGATTCACAGGCTATTTCGAACCGACCTATCCGGCGCGCCTGACGCCGCAGCCGCCTTTTACTGAACCAATCCCTGCCCGCCCGTCCGATCTCGTGACCGAGGGCGGTACGGTTTATCAGCTTTTGCCCAATGGTCAGAGACGGCCTTATCCGGATCGGGCCGAAATCATGCGCAAGGGGGTCGAACCCCTCGCCTATGCTCACCCCGCCGATGTGTTCTTTCTCCAGATCCAGGGCTCAGGACGTCTTGTGCTGCCGGACGGTCGGACCATTCGCGCGGTCTATGCCGCCAATAATGGTCAGCCATTTAGGTCGACCGCGAACTGGCTCATGCAGCGCGGCTGGATCACGCGCGGCGAGGCCAGCATGACGGGCATTCGCGCCTGGATGGATCGCACCACCCCTGCCCGCGCCCGTGAAGCAATGAATGCGAATCCGCGCTTTGTCTTTTTCAATCTGGAAGCTGAAGGCGATCCGACACTCGGACCAAAAGGATCCTTCGGCGTGCCATTGACCCCGCTTGGATCAATGGCGGTGGATACCGGTATTCATCCTGGCGGTGTGCCCATGTTTGTGCAGACCACGGCCCCCGGCCTGGGTGGATCCTGGTCGGGCTTGCTGGTGTCGCAGGATACGGGTGGCGCCATCAAGGGACCCGTGCGCGGCGATCTATATTTCGGGACTGGTCCGCAAGCCGGCGCGGCGGCCGATACGGTCAATGCGCCCGGGCGGCTTTGGGTGCTTCTGCCGCGCGCGGTCGCCGAACGGATCCGAATGCGCAATGCATCGCGTGCATCAACCACTGGACCGATCCTGGTATCGCCCTAGAACGCATGGCATGAGCCGGCGAGATCTCACAGACAAGGAAAAGCGGGCCTGGGCCGCAGCGTCGCGCAATGTGACGCCAATCCAGGGGCGACGAGGCACGCCAGCGGGCAGCCCCAGAAAACGGGATGATCCAGAGGTTTCATTTTCCCTGCCGCACCGAAAGAAACCCTATGCGGCGCCGCAGAACCGCCAGAATGAGCGCGCGGTGCGGCGCGGTCGACAAGCGGTTTCAGCCAGTTTTGATCTGCATGGACACACACGCGAGTCGGCGTTTCAGGTCTTGCCGAGTTTTCTCGCCCGCGAACAAGCCAAGGGGGCGCAGTGCGTGATTGTCATCACCGGCAAAGGCAAATCCGGGGAAGGGGTGTTGAAGCGGGCTTTCCTCAACTGGCTCGATTTGCCGGAGGCGCGCGCCCTAGTCAGCGGGTATGCCCCCGCGCATGCGAAGCATGGCGGTGGCGGCGCCTGGTATGTCTTTCTGAGGCGGCGTTAGGTCCAAAGGAAAAGGGGCAGCCGCTGGCCGCCCCTGAACACTCCACACACTCTACTTGAGGTGAGTCTATACAGTCGCTCTGTTAACGAATTACGACTGTTTGGCGAGGAGGTTGCGAATTTCCTCGAGCAAGACTTCCTGACGCGGTGGGGCTGGTGGCTCAGCCGGTGCCTCTTCTTCGGCTTTTTTCATCATATTGTTCATGCCCTTGATGATCATGAACATGACGAAGGCGACGATCAGGAATGAGATGACCGCGGAGATAAACTCGCCAATCTTGATGGTGACGGCTTCCGTCACGACGCTGCCATCTTCGGCCAGGACGGCAGGTGCCATCTCATAAGCCCAGCTGCCAAAGTCCAGTCCGCCCAGGACCGGGCTCAGCGCCGGCAGGAAAACACCCTGGATGAAGGCCGTGACAACGGTTGCAAATGCGCCGCCCATGACGAAACCCACCGCCATGTCGACGAGATTGCCTTTCATGGCAAACTCTTTGAATTCATTAAACATAATTAGCCCCTTCTGACTTCAGACCTGAACCAGGTCGATGCGAAGAGTGTTGGAAATTTGCGTTAACGTCAAATTAGCGGCGCAGAAGAAGCTGTGATTTCTAGCGCGATTCCGGATCGATGCCGTCATTCACGCGGGCGCGTAACTCTTTACCCGGTCGAAAGAAGGGCACCGACTTGGCCTCAACATTTACCGCTTCCCCCGTCCGGGGATTGCGGCCTTTTCGGGCCTGCCTATGGCGAACGGAAAAGGCGCCAAAGCCGCGTAATTCGACCCGGTCGCCCCGTGCTAACGCATCTGCGATCTCATCGAGGATCACAGATACCACTTTTTCGAGGTCTTCCGGGCGCAGTTCCGGATTCTCATCGGCAAGTTTTGCAATCAGTTCTGATCTCAGCATGTCTTTGAACCTAAACGAAAAATGCGACGGAGACTAGGCCTCCGTCGCAAAATACTTGTCCATTACCTGATTGTTAGGTTTGAACGTAAAGCTGTTTACGCGTCGTCGCTTTTCGCAGCCTTTTTCTTAGGTGCCGCCTTCTTCTTTGGCGCCGCCTTTTTCTTGGCTGGCTTTTCTTCGGCTTCTGCCTCAGCTTCGGCAACAACTTCTTCTTCCGGCTCAGCCTTGGCTTTCGCTTTCGATTTGGCTTTCGCTTTTGGCTTCTCTTCGGCTTCCGCTTCAGGTTCGGCTACAGCTTCTGCCGCAGGCTCACCATCGCCGCTGGCCAGGGCTGCGCCGAGAATGTCACCCAGGGATGCGCCGCTATCGGCAGATCCGTATTGGGCGACGGCCTCTTGCTCTTCGGAAATCTCAAGCGCCTTGATCGAGACACCGATACGGCGAGACGACTTGTCGACTTGAGTGACCTTGGCGTCGACCTTATCACCCACTGCGAAACGCTCAGGGCGCTGCTCGCTGCGATCGCGAGACAGGTCAGAGCGACGGATAAAGGCTTTGACGGCAGGATCGCCGAACTCAACCTCAATACCACCAGAGGCAACTTCGGTGACCGTTCAGGTCACGATCGCGCCGCGCTTGACGCTGGCATTGTCAGCGATTGGGTCGCCGCCAACCTGTTTGATGCCGAGCGAGATCCGCTCTTTCTCAGTGTCGACGTCGAGGACGCGTGCGG
>JBCCZH010000029.1:0-16274 GCA_039188075.1 Pseudomonadota bacterium | reverse complement strand
CCGCTTTCGCTGGCATCATGCAGGTCCGAGAGCAGGGCCTGTGCCTCAGAATTTTCCCAGGAATAGCTGCGCTGATAGGGCGGCATCGCCATTTCAATCCCATTGCACAAGAGATCAGCCAATGTACTTTCTTGCGCGCGAAGGCCTTGCGTCATGTTCACTCTACTTTCTTTAGTCCCACCAACATGAACGAGCAGGCTTAGACGTCTAATGAAACGTCATCAATTGACAGTCTGCGGAAATTCGTTCGGTTTCAATTCAACGTAGCGAAGAGGTCACACGCCAATGAAATGGGCCAATCTGGTGGTTAATGGTCAAGCTCGCGCGGGGCTGGTTGAAGGCAATAGTGTCTGTCTGTCTCAGGCCGCGCAGGTGAAAGATGTTCTAAGCAATCTCAGCGCAGCGGCAGACGCGGCCAGCGCGGGACCGCGTGTGCCGCTGGCGGACGTTCAGATGCGCCAACCGATCCTGCGGCCGGGCAAGATACTCGGCATCGGCTTGAACTATGCCGCGCATGCCAAGGAATCGGTCTCCTTCGTCAAGGCGAGCCCCCCGGGCGTGCAGAAATGGTTCAACAAGCAGACCACAGCCGCGAACGGCCCATATGATCCGGTTCATCTGCCCCGTGTCTCGGAGCAGCTGGATTATGAGGCTGAACTGGTCGTCATCATCGGCAAGACAGGCCGGCACGTACCGGCCGAACAGGCGCATGAATTGATCGCCGGATATTGTTGTGGCTGCGACGTCTCTGTGCGCGACTGGCAGCGCGCCAGTCAGACCATGATCATGGGCAAGGGGTTTGACACGCATGCGCCGTTCGGACCCTACCTGGTCACACCCGATGAGATTGACGATTTCGACGGGTTGGAGGTTCGCGGCTACGTCAATGGCGAACTGAGACAGTCCGGTCATGCGCGCGATATGGTCTTCTCCGTGGCCGAGCAGATCGCCCACCTGACACAGGCTTTCACGCTGGAACCTGGCGATGTCATTTTCACAGGGACACCCGCGGGTGTCGGCGCCGGGTTCGATCCGCCAAAATGGTTGAAGGTCGGCGACAAGGTGAGGGTGGAGATTGCAGGTCTCGGCCATATCGAGAATGAAATCGTCGAAGAGACGGATACGACTGTTCTTGCATGACGAGTCTGACTAGAGCCTTCGGCATGAAATGGTTCAAGCAAGCTGCCCTGTGCTGCGGCATACTTGGTCTCGCCGCATGCGGTGGGACCGATGGCGAGACAGACTGGCGCAGTGTGGACGTGCGCCCGGACGATTTTGCGCTCTTGCCTTGTGATGTGGATGACGAGCGGCCCTGCACGCTGGTTATCGCGGGCGGTAAGCGATTGCTGTTCGGAGCCCCGGCCGGGGTCGCACGCGCCTTGCGGTCGGA
This sequence comes from Pseudomonadota bacterium, assembly GCA_039188075.1. GTDB lineage: Bacteria > Pseudomonadota > Alphaproteobacteria > Caulobacterales > Hyphomonadaceae > Henriciella. The sequence goes on along the minus strand of JBCCZH010000029.1, from coordinate 14,884 downwards.
GGACCTGCGGCAGCTGGATGGCGTGATACTCTTCTCCCTGACCGCGCCGGACCTGGAAGGTCTGGACGAGGTGCGAAACCTGTCCTGGCATGCGGGGCGCCGCGAACCCCTCCTGGCGATCGGGCCGTCAGGCATCGAAGAGATTGCGACGGCACTCAACAAGGCGTTTGAACAATCGGACGCGCTCTATGTCGTCGAGCACGGGATTCCCCCTGGCGGGTATGATGCAGCCGTGCTGGTCTCGCGCTCCACGAGCGGCAATGCGCGTGTCTTTGATACCGGAGATTTAAGCGTCACCGGCTCGAGCAGCGGCTTCCGCATCGACTATCGGGTCAATGGCGCCGAGCGAGTCGCCTTGTTACGGGTTTGCGGCGCTCAGGACGAGCTGCTGCTCATCGATCCAACGGTTGAACGCGTGATCACGGTCGCCTGTCAGGGCGATGTCAGCGATTATACCTGGCCGATCTCAGCCCCGATTTTCGTCGAAAACGAGTGACCTGAAAAAGCAACGGGGTCCTGCGTTGGCAGGACCCCGGTCTCCCCCGAGACGCCCCCATCCGGTCAAACAGTGACCGTGGACCGTGGGTGTGTCGGGATTTGAGCCCTTGGTTAAAAAGCGATGAGACCGCTGTCAAACGCGGTGCTGCAAGAATCCGCATGAAAAATCGAATGATCAGAGCAGTGTGGCACGCATGCCACGCATTTCCCTTGACAGTTGAAAAAAGTATATTAGTTAGGAAACTAACAATTATTCATGTGGAGACAGATATGTTCACGCGACGCAGTATTTTGATGACAGGCGGAGCGGCCGCCTTGATTGGCGGGGTCGGCACAATCGGGGTGGCGCACGGACCAGGACTGGCCAAAGCCCGCGCCCCCTGGCGCGCGGCCGGGGAGAGTTTCGGGGATCCGCGTCTGGACGCGCTGGCTTATGCGATCCTAGCCCCCAATCCGCACAATCGTCAGCCCTGGCAGTTTGACCTCGTCGGCGATGACCGGCTCGACATCTATGTCGATCTGGACCGGCGCTTGCCGCATACTGATCCGCTGGATCGCCAGATCACGATCGGTTTCGGCTGTATGATGGAATTGCTGCGCATCGCCGCTACAGAGAAGGGCTATGCCGCGACCATCACGCCGTTTCCGGACGGCGAAGCGCAACCGCGCCTGAATGGAAATCGTATGGCGCAGGTACAATTCGCGGCGGCAGCAGACACGCCAAGAGACCCGCTATTCGCCAACATATTGGAACGCCGCTCAACCAAGGAGCCGTATGACACGTCCAGACCGGTCGACACCGGAACGCTGGATCAGGTGATCGAGAGCGGGCAGGGCGATCTCGAGATTGGTGGCACGCGCGATGCGGCGCAGCGCGACCGGATCATCGCGCTTGCCTGGCAAGGCTTCCTGATTGAAATGGAGACTGACCTGACGCGCCGCGAGAGCGTCGATCTGATGCGCATCGGCAATCGCGCCGTGGTTGAAAACCCGGATGGCATCGATATGGGCGGCATCCCCATGGGCCTGTTCAAGATGACCGGCATTGTCACGCCGGAAGGTCTCGATACACCCGGCAGCACGGCCTATAATGAAGGCCTCAAAATGTACGATCCGATCATTCACTCGGCGCAGGGCTTTGTCTGGGTCAAGTCGCAAACCAATACGCGCGCCGATCAATTGCTGGCTGGCCGGGCTTGGGTGCGTATGAACCTTGCTGCGCAAAAGGCCGGGCTTTGCATCCATCCGCTCAGCCAGATCCTGCAGGAATTTCCGGAAATGGCGGAGCCGTATGAGGCGATCCGGCAAGAGCTCGGTGTGGCACCGTCCGGTGCGGTGCAAATGCTCGGACGGGTCGGCTATACGAAATTCCCGGCGCCGAGTCCGCGTTGGCCGCTGGAGAGCAAACTGATAAGCTCTTGAGCATGAGCGATTCTGATCCGGCGGCCGTCATTTTCACCCTGTTCAATGAGATCGGCATTATCAATCAATTGAGCACGGCCCGCTTTGCCAGAGTGCTGGCGCCGGAGCTCAATCCGTCCGAATTTGGCGTGCTGAACCATTTTGTCCGTCTGGGAGATGGCAAGTCGCCCTCTTATCTCGCCAAGGCCTTCCAGGTCACCAAACCCTCCATGACGGCGATTTTGGCCAAGCTGGAGCGCAAGGGCTATGTCGAGATTGTCGGCAGCGCCGAGGATCGTCGGCGCAAGATCGTCACCATCACCACGGCAGGCCGTCATGCCCGTAATCGCGGGATCAAGGCCATGGCGCCCCTGGCGGCGATCCTGGAAGAGAATCAGGACGTCTCGAAACTGGCGAAAATCCTGCCCACTTTGCAAGCGTTGCGCGAATTCCTCGATGCCGAAAGAAATGCTGTTGATGGATTAAGCTGATGCTTGGCAAAGCGGGCGAATTAACTCTAAAGCTACCAATTCGTTAACGTTTGGCACGTATCTGTTAAGGATATTGTGTCAGCAGGGGCTGGGAATTGATGGTTGCCTTGTACTTTTTGATCTATGCTCTGATCGGCGCAGGGGCGGGCTGGGGCCTGTTTACCTACGCTGCGATTGAGCTGCCGCTGGCCATATGTGGCGGCGCGATCATCACCGCATTGATGGGCCAGGTGCACCTGTTTGCCACCCGTTCGAGCTCGACGTCTGACCTGTCGGATCGAATCATTGCCGTCGAAACCGTCCAGAAAGACGACAAGGAACGAATCGACGTCGTCGAAGCGCGAACCACGGCTGTGGAAACCACCGTCAAACAGGAATTGACCGAACGCCGCGACGCCCTGGTCAGCGAAATGCGCCAGCTGGAAACGCTGATCGAGCGCCTGTCGCGCAGTTTCGAGACCAAACTGGCCGATGCTGAAACCACTGGTGATGTGGCACCGCAGGAAGATGCCGTGCTGCGCCGTGTGAAAGAAGCGCTGGAAGATGGCCGGGTGGACCTGCATTTGCAGCCGATCGTTTCACTGCCGCAGCGCCGGGTCGCCTTTTATGAAGGCTATACGCGCCTGCGCGATGCGGATGGATCGCTGATTCTGCCGGCAGAATTCCTCGACGCTGCCCGACGGGCGAACCTTCTGGGCGTGGTCGATAATATGATGCTCTATCGCTCGGTCGAAGTCGTGCGGCGCCTCGCGGCACGTGATCGCCGGGTCGGGGTGTTCTGTAATGTCTCGTCGCACTCGCTTGAAGATCCTCACTTTTTTCCATTCTTCCTGAGCCATATGGAGCAGAATCGCGACCTGGCCGGGGCCCTGATTTTCGAGATTCGCGCCAGCCGGTTTGAGCATCGCTCGAAACAGATGCGCGAGGCGATGGAACGACTCACCGCGCTGGGTTTCCGCTTCTCGATCGATCATGCCGAGACCATCGATATCGACCTGCCGCGGCTGCAGGATGCCGGCATTCGCTTCGTTAAATTCAATGGCGGCGACCTGATCGACCAGTTGCGCGATCCATTCGGACCGCGACCCACCTCTTCGGTGGAGCGCAAGATTGCTGGCGAAGAAGTGGCCGCGATCTGCTCGCGCTATGGCGTCACCCTTGTGGCCGAAAAGATCGAGGAAGAAGTCAGCGTTGTGGAAGTGCTCGAATATGGCATTCCATACGGTCAGGGGCATATTTTTGGGGCTCCGCGCCCGATCAAATCGTCTTTGATGGAAGAAACCGCGCCGCCCGCCGATCTGGTCCGCCTGCTTACCTCACGCGCTTCTTAGATTGACGCCAGAAGCGCCGCCGCATAATTCGCGGGCATGACTCATCCTCAATTTCCGGGCGGGCTGGCCGCCATTGCTGATCAGTATGATGCCATCCTGTGCGATGTCTGGGGCGTGATCCATAATGGACGCCACGCCTTTGATGAGGCGTGCGAGGCGCTGATCCGGTTTCGCGACCAGGGTGGCGCCGTCTGTCTGATCACCAATGCACCGGTGCCGAAAGAGCAGGCCATTCGCTATTTCGATCCGCTCGGCGTGCCGCCGGAAGCCTTTGATGATTGCGTCACATCCGGCGATGCGACGCGCGAAGTGCTGCGCCAGCGGTCTGGCGAAGTGTTCTGGCGTATGGGCGCCGATTCCGGCTGGGAGATGGACAAATTCCTGTATGAAGGCCTCGATCTGCAATTCGGGGAGGCGCGCAACTCTGACACTGTCCTGTGCATCGGTCTGGAAGATCAGATCAATGATCACCCGGATGATTATCGCGACCGCCTGGCCGAAGCCGCGGACCGCGAAATGGAGATGATTTGCGCCAATCCCGACATCCGCGTCCGTATCGGCGAGCAATTGCACTGGTGCGCCGGCGCGCTGGCCCAGGTGTTCGAGGAAGAGGGCGGCAAGGTGATCTATCCCGGCAAGCCGCATGATCCAATCTATGATCTGGCTCTGGCGCGGCTCGCGGATCTCGGCGTGGAGCCGTCTCCGGCACGGACGCTGTGTATTGGTGATAGTCCCGCGACGGATATGAAAGGGGCGCTGACACGTGGCTATTCCGGCCTTTATGTCGGCACCGGATTGAAACAGCATGGCGCGAATTTTGAGCAGGAAGTCATCGACCTGCTGGCCGACTATGCCGTCACGGCAAAATGGGCCATGCCGAAACTCGAATGGTGACGAAACCTGAAACACATTGTAACAGGCCGTGAGTGAGAAACGGAGACTGATCCGCAATGACCTATAAAGACGGTTATAAATACGAAGATCTCGAGATCGGTATGACCCATCAGACCGAGCACGTGATCACGGAAAAAGACATTGAACTGTTTGCCGAAGTGTCCGGCGACCGCAATCCGCTGCACCTAGATGAGGAATTTGCCAAACAGACGCAATTCGGCCAGCGCATCGCCCATGGCGCGCTGACGGCGAGCTATATTTCCGGCATTCTCGGCAATGATCTGCCAGGCCCCGGCTCGATCTTCGTTGGCTTGAACATGCGGTTCCGTCGTCCGGTGCTGATTGGCTCTTTGGTGATTGTGAAAGTTGAAGTCACTGAAAAGCAGGAACGCACCAGCCGCGTGACGCTGAAAGTGTCCTGTAATGTCGATGGCAAAGCCGCGATTTCAGGCGAAGCCATTGTCATGGTGCCCAAAAGAGACGCCTGAATGACCGTCATTGCCCATTATAAGCATGTGCCGGACTCCGCCCGCGGATTCTCCGTCGCTTTGGGCAATTTTGATGGCGTCCATGCCGGCCATCGCGCTGTGATTGAGGGCGCTGTGGCGGCGGGCGGCAAACTGGGCGTGGCGACGTTTGAGCCGCCGCCTCGACAATTCTTCCGACCGGATGACCCGCCATTCCGGATCTATCGTCCGGCCCGGCGCAATGCGCGGCTGATGGAGCTTGGCGCCAAAGCGGTGTTCGAACTGCCCTTCAATGCCGACATGGCCGCGATGACGGATGAGGCCTTTGCGCGGGATGTGCTGAAAGACGGCATTGGCGCCTCGCATGTCACCGTCGGCTTCGACTTTCGCTTTGGCCGCGGGCGCATGGGCGACGCAGGACGTCTGGCCTCGCTCGGTCGGGCGCTGGGATTTGGCGTCACCGTGATTGAAAAGATCGAAGCGCTGGGCGCGAAAGCCTCATCGACCGCGATTCGCGAGGCGTTGATTGCTGGTGAGCCTGAAAAGGCGGCGGAAATTCTCGGTCATGACTGGGTTGTCGATGGCGTCGTCGAGCATGGGGAAAAACGTGGGCGAACCATCGGATTCCCGACCGCCAACCTGCATCTTGGTGATCTGATCCATCCGCGCCATGGCGTGTATGCCGTCCGCGCCCGTTTAGCGGGCGAAACAGACTGGCGCGATGGGGTTGCCAATTTCGGGCGCACCCCGACGACGGGCATCCGTGATCCGCTGCTCGAGACCTTCATTTTCGATTTTGACGGCGACATTTACGGCCAGCAATTGGAAGTCGCCCTGGTCCGGTATTTGCGGCCAGAGCTGAAATTCGACTCGCTCGACGAGATGGTCGTGCAAATGGACAAGGATGTCCAAGCCGCCAAGCATCATCTGGCGGGATGACAGGGCCCGCGAGCCCTGCTAAGCGGGGCCGCATGAACAGGGTCATCCGCATATCCATTATTCGAATTAGCGGCCCGGTCGTCCGCCTCTAAGGGGCTCACGGCCGGGAACCTATTGCTTAGCCCTTTCTTCACACGCTGATCCGAAGACGTCCAAATGGCCGATACTGATAAACCGAAAAAACCCGAAAACCCGTACAAGGACACTTTGTTCTTGCCGACCACCGATTTCCCGATGCGCGGCGGCTTGCCGAAAGCCGAGCCGAAGTGGATCGAGAAATGGGATGAGATGAAGCTGTATGAGCGCTTCCGTGCCGACGCCAAGGCCCGCGGCGCCGAGCCCTTCATCCTGCATGATGGCCCGCCTTATGCGAATGGCCCGATCCATCTCGGCACGGCGATGAATAAGATCATCAAGGATATCATTGTCCGCAATCACCAGATGCGCGGCTTTGATGCCTCTTACCTGCCGGGCTGGGACTGTCACGGCCTGCCGATTGAGTGGAAAGTCGAAGAACAATTCCGCGCCAAGGGCCGGACCAAGGATGATGTCCCGGGCGACGAATTCCGCCGCGCCTGCCGCGAATATGCGGCCGAATGGATCGAGGTTCAGAAAGAAGGCTTCCGCCGCTGCGGCGTCGAAGGCGAATGGGATGATCCCTATCTGACGATGAATTTCGAATCCGAAGCCGCGACCGTGCGCGAATTCCTGCGCGTCGCCATGGGCGGCCGCCTGGTCCGCGGGGCGAAGCCGGTCATGTGGTCGCCAGTGGAACGGACGGCTTTGGCTGAGGCTGAGGTTGAGTATCACGACCGCAAAGTGCCGGTGATCTGGGTGAAATTTCCGGTGCCGCGCAGCGACGCTTCAATTGTCATCTGGACGACGACGCCGTGGACCATCCCAGCCAACCAAGCGGTCAGCTACAATCCAGAGATTTCATACGGGATCTATGAGGTGAAAGCCGTCATGACCGAAGAAGAATTGGGGTTTGCGCCGTACGCCAAGGCTGGCGAAAAACTCATCCTCGCGGATGCACTTGCCGAGACCGTACAAGACGCGGCGAAAATTAAGGATATGGTTCGGCTCGATGATGTCGACCCGTCAAACTGGATGTTGCAGCATCCGCTCGCCGAGCTGGATGATTTTTGGGGGATGCCCATTCCTACGCTGCCTGGTGATCACGTTACCGCGGATGCAGGTACCGGTTTTGTTCATACGGCGCCGGCGCATGGTGAGGACGATTTCGAAGTCTGGATGAGAGAGGTTGTTCGGAATGGTGGCGTCGGCGATTCTGAACACCAAATGCTCCTGCGCGACGGCGGCTCAGGAATTCGAGAAATCGTCGATCCTGACGGCTGCTACACGGAAGACGTTCCCGAAGCCCTGCGCGGGCTCGATATCATCCGGACCTCCGGCAAGAAGCGTGGCCAGCCGGGCAAAGCCAATCCGGAAGTCATCCGGCTGCTGGCCGAGAGCGGCAATCTGCTGGCCCGCGGCATGACAGAGATTCGCGATGCCCATTCCTGGCGGTCGAAAGCGCCGGTCATTCGCCGGGCGACGCCGCAATGGTTCATTGCCATGGACACGCCGGGCAAGGACGGCTCACGCCCCCTGCGCGACATGGCGTTGGACGGCATTGAACAGACCAAATTCGTGCCACCGACCGGCTATAATCGCCTCAAGGCCATGGTTGCCGATCGCCCGGACTGGTTGATCTCGCGTCAGCGCAATTGGGGTGTGCCGATCACGCTTCTGGTCGATCAGAATGGTCAGCCGCATACCGCCGCCATGTCTGAAGCTGACGCGGCGGCGGTGAACGAGAAAATCCTCGCCAAGATCCGGGAAGAGGGCGTTGAAGGCTGGTTCTCCGCCGAGGTCAGCGACTTCCTCGACGATCCGGCTGGCTGGGACAAGGTCAATGATGTGCTCGATGTCTGGTTTGATTCCGGCACCACGCATGCCTTTGCCCTGCGCGATCGCGGCATCATTGATGACGCGACTGGCGTGGCCGATGTCTATATGGAAGGCTCGGACCAGCACCGTGGTTGGTTCCAGTCCTCCTTGCTCGAAAGCTGTGCCACGCGCGGTATGGCGCCGTTCCGGCAAGTCGTCACGCATGGCATGATTGTCGATGGCGAAGGCAAGAAAATGTCCAAGTCGATCGGCAACACGATCGACCCGGCCGACTTTGCCAAACAATATGGCATCGAAATCCTGCGCCTGTGGACGGCGAGCGCCGATTATACCGAGGATTTGCGGATCTCTGATGAGATTATCAAAGGCGCCGTCGAGAATTATCGCCGCCTGCGCAACACGATGAGATACCTGCTCGGCGCCCTGCATGGCTATTCAGCGGATGAAGCTGTCTTGCCGGTCGAAATGCCGAGCCTGGAGACCTGGGTCCTGCATCGCCTGGCCGAACTCGATGAGACGGTGCGCAAGGCATATGACGAACATGACTTCAAACGCGTCATGACGGCCTTGCTGAATTTCTGCTCGGTCGATCTGTCAGCGGTCTATTTCGATATCCGCAAGGACAGCCTCTATTGTGACGCCCCGAGCGACGTGCGGCGACGCTCAGCGCGAACCGTCATGGCGGCGATCCTGGAACGCCTCCTGGCCTGGCTGGCGCCGATCATGCCGTTCACGACGGAAGAGACCTTCCTGATGAGCGTCTTTGCCGATCGCGCGGACAGCGTGCATTTGCTGCAATTCCCGGAAACGCCACTGGATTGGAAAGACGCTGACCTGGCCGCCCGCTGGGAGAAGATTTTCCGCGTCCGCCGCGTTGTTACCGGCGCGATCGAAGTGGAACGCCGCGAGAAGCGGATTCGCTCATCTCTCGAAGCGGCCCCGACCGTTTTTGTCTCAGATGCAGATCTTCTGGCGGCGTATGAGGGCGAGGTCGCAGAGGACATTTTCATCACCTCTCAAGCGGACCTCGTCACCTCTGAGCCACCTTCAGACGCGTTTCGTCTAGCCGAGGAAACGGGGGTCGCAGTTGTTCCAGGGCAGGCGAGCGGTGTGAAATGCGCGCGCAGCTGGAAATATTTCGACCCCGCGACCGCAGATCCGGACTTTCCCGATGTGACACCGCGAGACGCGGCTGCTATCCGGGAAGTCAGAGGTAAAACATGACCCAAGGCTTCCGAAACCGCCTGTTCTTCCTGATCCCGGTCATTGTCGTCCTGGATCAGTGGAGCAAGTGGTTGATCCTGAACGAACCAAAATTCAATGCGCTGGGTTGTCTCGATAAGACCCAAGCCTGCGGCCATATTGATGTCCTGCCTTTCTTTAAACTGAACATGGTGTGGAATCGCGGCATCAGCTTTGGCATCGGGCAATCTGAAGGGATAATGCGGTGGTTGCTGGTGATCCTGACCACCGCCATCGCCATTGGATTTACGGTCTGGTTGGTCCGGGCCGCGCGTCGGTTCACCGGAATCGCGCTCGCACTGGTGATTGGCGGCGCATTTGGAAATGTGATTGACCGGGTGCGATTTGGCGCTGTGGTCGATTTTCTCGACTTTAGCGGCATATTCCGGCCATACTTTTTCAATTATGTCTTCAATGTCGCCGATGCGGCCATTTCTGTAGGTGCGGTCTTGCTCTTTGCCGACCAGTTCCTAATGTCGCGGCAAGAAAAAGCGGCTGGGGCCGTAACCGAAAACGAGGCGAGGACGCCAAAATGAAATCTGCTATTCTAGTCTCCACCTGTATCGCGGGCATGCTTGTGTCCGGCTGCGCTGCCCTGGGCGGCACGAACAGCCCGGATGAGTTCCGAGTGGTCAAGAAGGCGCCGCTTGTCGTGCCGCCTGAATATAGCCTGCGGCCACCGGAAGCCGGTTCAGGCACGCCATTTGAGGTCGATCCAACCCGGGCAGGCACCGCCTCAGCCTTCGGCGCAGATATTGGTCAGAATGCCAGCGCATCCGAGCGCGCTCTGGTCGCAGCGGCGGGGGCCAATGCGGTCAGTCCGATCATCCGCGAACAGGTCGATTGGGAAGAAGCCAGCATCATTCGGAAATCGTCATCTGTCTCTGACCGCGTGATGAATTCTGACGGATCCGAACAGGATTCCCCTGATTCCGCCACCGGCGGCGGTGAGGTTCAGATCGCGCGCGGTAGCGGTGATCGACTGAAATTACCGGGTACATAATACCCCTCATTGAGAATCAGGGGCAGCACGCAGAGGACTTATGAAATATTGGATATCCGGCGGGCTTGCCGCCGCAGCTTTAGTCTCCAGTACAGCTCTGGCCGATAGTGCCGAGGAAGTCTGGGCGCCTGAAACCTTCACGCTTGAAAATGGTATGGATGTCGTCGTTCTACCGGACCATCGCGCACCTGTCGTGACGCATATGGTCTGGTACAAGGTTGGCGCCGTTGACGAGGATCCCGGCAAATCCGGCATCGCGCACCTGTTTGAACATGTCATGTTCAAGGAGACCGATGACCTTGAGGATGGCGAGTTCGATTCAACGATTTCGCGGCTCGGCGGACAACACAATGCGTTCACCAGCTGGGATTATACGGCTTACTATCAGCGCGTCGCGAAACAGCATCTCGGCAAGATGATGGAACTTGAAGCCGAGCGGATGACCGATCTGATCATTGATGAGGATCCGGAAGGCAGCTTCATCACCGAACGCGATGTGGTGAAGGAAGAACGCCGCCAGCGGGTTGATAATAATCCCGGCGTGATCCTGCAGGAAAAAGTGTTGGCGGAATTCTGGAAAGACCATCCCTACGAAATCACCGTGATCGGCCTGATGGATGAGGTCGAAGCGCTGACCCCCCAGGACGGCATTGATTTCTACAAGAAATATTACTCGCCAGAGAATACGATTCTGATCGTCGCGGGTGACGTGACCGGGGATGAAGTCCGCGTCCTCGCGGAAGAGCATTATGGCAAGATCGAACCCTCCGGTCTGGTCGACGGCTCACGTAAGTGGGCCGAAGTGGCTGATCTGACCGAAACGCTGGAATTGTCGCATAGTGATCCCAAAGTTCGTCAGCCAGTCTGGTATCGCTATTACAATGGTACGAGCCAGAAGCGCGACAGAGACTTTTCGCTCGCCCTTGAGGTTGGCCTCGACGTGCTGGGCGGTGGCAATACAAGCTTGCTCTACGTCGCGCTGGTCGAAGACCAGAAAGTCGCTGTGAACGCAGGGACCTTTGCCTGGACCAGTTTACACGACAAGGGGCCTGCAGTTCTCTATGCCACGCCAAGCCCTGGCGTTTCCATGGAAGACCTAGAGACGGCCATGATGACCGAAGTCGCCGCCTTGCTGGAAGCCGGGTTCAGCGACGAAGATGTGGCTCGAGTTCGTAATTCCATGGCGGCGTCGGCTATCTATGCCCGCGACAATCAGCAGAGCATGGCCAATTTGTTTGGCAGATGGCTCGCCATAGGCGGCTCGATCGAGGATCTGATGTCCTACGAAGATGATATCCGCGCGGTCACAACCGAAGAGGCACTGGCGGCCGTTCGGCAAGTGTTTGCGGCGGACCGAAACTATATTGAGGCACAATTGCTGCCGGCAGAAGGAGACCTGTAATGACACGGATCTCACATATTCTCGGCGCCAGTCTCGCGATCATTGGCCTTGCCGCATGTGGCGCGTCGACGACGACGGGCGACGCTGATGCAGCATCAGCGCTTCAGGTTGATGTCCATGATGGTGAGTTTGCCACCATTCAGCAATTCACCACGCCAGGCGGCGTTTCAGTCTGGCTGGTCGAGGAGCCGTCTATCCCGATCCTGTCGCTTCGCATGGCCTGGACGGCGGGTGAAACCAATGACCCGGTCGGCCTGGAAGGTCTGACCAATGCCATGGTCTATCACATGAATGAAGGTGCGGGTGAGCTTGATGCCCAGGCCTTTTTCAAGGGGATGGAAGAGCTTAACATGAGCTTCTCCTGCGGCGCATCGGATGAAAGCACGTTTTGCAACGCGTCCATGCTGACCGACAATGCCGATGCATCCTTCGACATGATTGCCCTGGCGCTGTCCGAGCCGCGCTTTGATGACGGCCCGTTTGAGCGCTTCCTGCGCGAGCAGGAAGTTGGCCTGCAGACGCGCGAAACCAATGCACGCTATCTGGCCAATCGGGCCCGCGCGAACGCCCTCTATCCTGATCACGCTTATGCGCGTGAGACGTCCGCAGAAAGCCTCGCCGCCCTGACGCAGGACGCGATGCGGGCGCAGAAAGACTTGCTCATGGTCAAACAGGGCATGCTCGTCACGGCCGTTGGCGCAATGTCGCCGGAAGAACTGGCCCCGCTGATTGATCAGGCGGTTGCGGGACTTCCTGAGACCAGCACGCCGATAGAAACCGATCCTGTGACACTGGCCGCCCCAATGGCGGAGCCGGTGACGGTCGATCTGCCACAACCGCAAAGTCTGGTGACTTTCGCGGCGCCGGCCATGGAGCGCGAGGATCCGGATTTCTATACCGCGGTCGTGTTAAATTACACGTTTGGCGGCGGCGGCTTCCAGAGCCGGTTGATGAATGATTTGCGCGTCGACAAGGGTCTGACTTATGGCGTCTACACCCAGGTTAGCAGCCAGGACAAAATCCAGCTCTGGAGCGGCGGTGGTCAGACCAAGAATGAAAGCGCAGGTGAGTTCATTGCCGGCGTCAAATCGAACATGGAGAAAATGGTTGCCGACGGCATGACCGAGGAAGAGCTCGAGATCGCCAAAGCCTATCTCACCGGATCCTATCCGCTCGGCTTTGACTCCAATGCCAAGATTGCCGCGCGGATGATGGGCGTCCGCCTGGACGAGTTGCCGGTCGACTTTTTCGACAAGCGCAATGCCATGGTGGAAGCGGTCACACTGGAAGATGTGAACCGGGTTGCGGCGGAATATCTTTCGCCGGAGAATTTCACCTTCGTGATTGTCGGACAGCCTGAAGGCCTGGACGGGTAAGTCTTGGCTGATCTTCCCCTACTCAGAAAGGCGCAGGATGGAAGCCTGCGCCTTTTTGTTATCATTGTACCCATGACGATTTTCATCGCCGCGGCGGTGGCAAGTCTGGTCAATCTCGATGCCTTCTTCGCCTTTGCCAAGACGATCAATGACTGGATCCTGGCGACCTTCTCGACGATGATCTCCTGGGCCGTGTTCGGCTTTGTGCTGACCTGTCTGGCGGTCGTGCTGTCGCCGCTGGGCAAGGTGACGATTGGCGGGCAGGGGGCAAAACCCATCCTCAAGCCCTGGAGCTGGTTTTCGATCACGCTGTGCACCACGATTGCCATTGGCATCCTGTTCTGGGCCATGGCCGAGCCGCTTTATCATCTATATGACCCAGGTGGAGCAGCGCGCGGGATAGAGGCAGGCAGCGCCGAAGCCCAGCAGTTCAGCATGGTCAGCCTGTTCATGCATTGGACGATCTCGCCCTATGCGATTTACACCGTGGCGGCGCTGACCTTCGCGCTCGCTTATCACAATCTTGGCAAACCCTATTCCGTCTCCGGACCCTTTGTCGCCGTACTCGGTCGACCCTTGCCCGTCCCGGTCGCAGCGGGTCTGGATGCGGCTATTTTATGGGCGCTTGTCATGGGTATGGCGGCGTCTCTGGGCGCCGGAATGTTGCTTTTGTCTGGTGGCCTCGCGGACATGACGGGATGGCCCAGCGGGCCGCTCTCGCTGGCTTTGGTGGCGATCGCGATCGCGATTGTGGTGTTGATCAGTTCGCTCACCGGCTTGCTGCGCGGGATTCGCGTCCTGTCGGAGATCAATACCTGGTTCTTCTTCGCGCTGGTGGGATTCATCATCCTGTTCGGGCCGGTCAGAGACATGCTCCTGCAAGGCGGTCAGGCGACGCTTGGATATATTGGCGGCTTTATCGATCGCTCCCTGATGATCGGCACCGCGAGCGGTGATGCCGAATGGGCGAAAAGCTGGACCACATTCTATTTCGCCAACTGGCTGGCCTGGGCGCCGGTGACGGCCATGTTCCTCGGTCGGATCGCACGCGGATACAGCGTCCGGGCCTTTGTCCTGGTCAATCTCGTTCTTCCGGCCCTGTTCTCCATGGTCTGGATGAGTGTGTTCGGCGTCTTCGCCATGGAGACCGACCTCACGCAAGGCGGCGTCCTGAAAGAGACGCTGGACACGGGGGGTCCTGAAGCGGTGATGTTTGCCGCGCTCGACTTTCTGCCGATCAGCGGCCTGATGATCCCGGTCCTGCTGCTCATTTCCTTCATCTCCTATGTTACCGCGGCGGACAGCAATACCGAGGCGATCTCGCAGATCTGCAAAACCCATACGCATGAAATGACGGAGCATGACGAGGCTGAGCCGAGCGCGCCGCGATTGAAGATTCTGTGGGTCATCCTGTTATGCGTGATGGCCTGGATCATGGTCGCATTCAGCGGCATTGATGGCGTCCGCATGCTGTCAAATGTGGGCGGCCTGCCGGCGCTGTTTGTGGTGCTGGGATTACAGGTCTGCCTGATCCGCATGATGTTCCAGGCGACCAATCTTGATCAGACGCGTGAACTGCCTGCTGCAACGTGATAGGGTGTCGGTGGGAGGACGTAACATGAAACCCATCATTCTATCCGTCAGCATCGCCATTATCGGCCTGTCCGCGTGTGAGCACACCGCGCCAGCAACGGAGGCCACGGCCACGCAAACCTATACGGCGATCGAGCAATTCGCCGTGCAATCCGTCTATGAAGCGCATCCGACGCGCGCACTGGTCGACAAGATCGATCTGGTGCCATCTGAGTCGGAACATACGGTGCTGCGTGTCGAAATGACCGGTGCGCCGGAATTTCGCAAAATCTACCAGCTGCACATCTTCGAAGCCGAGGATGGGGCCTTCACGCTGGAAAATATGGAAACGCT